>JANXWE010000139.1 GCA_025351325.1 Fimbriiglobus sp. | reverse complement strand
GTCAAAGCACCGCTCGACCCGCCCTACGATGAGGGTTCCCATGGCGATCAAGATTCAGATCCCGACGCCGATGCGCGAGCAGGCCGGAGGCAACGCCGAAGTGGCCGTTGCCGGCGCGACCGTGAAGGCCGCGCTCGACGACCTCCTCCACCAGTTCCCAGGGCTTGCGACCAAACTCTTCGATAGCGGCAAACTACGGCCTTATGTGAACGTCTTCGTTAACGACGAGGACATCCGTTACCTCGACGAGATGAACACGCCGGTAACGGATGGCGTGGTCATCGCATTGATCCCCGCCGTGGCGGGCGGGTGATCCATGGCCGACGAAGTTCCCAAGCCCGAAGAAACCCCCGAAGGGGCCGCAGTGTTCCCGCTGATCCCGGCGGAACTCGGCATCCATCCGCTGTTGCTCGCGGCCCTTCACGCCTACGTCTTCCTCGAAGGCTCCGACGAAGCGGTGCTCAACGGCGCCGTCGCCGGGGAGGCGATGGAGTATTTGGTGACGTACCTCCAACGAATGACCGGCGCCGAACTGAAGCGGGCCAAGGAAGATTTGGCCGCCCTCGCCGGCTACGCCAAGTCCGAGAAGTGGCCCAAGCAGCAAGTGCGGTTCCTGCAAGAATTCCTGAGCGAACATGAGATCGGTTGATTCAATCGCAAGGTGATATGATGGGCAAGGAATCTAAATCAGGAATTTGTAGCATTTGCAGTCGTTTCCGAATCCTGACGTATGAGCACATTCCTCCTGCTTCAGCGTTCAATGATTGCCGTGTGGTGCTTTCAACGGTTAATCAGTATTGGAACTTTGGACCTGGCGTTGGACGAAAAGCTCCAGGACGGCAGTTGCAACGAGGATTCGGCATGACAACATTGTGTGAAGCGTGTAATGGATTCACAGGGAGGGTATATGCCTTTGCACTTGCTGCGTGGGTGAAACGTGGTTTTGAATTGTTGGAGCGGCGCAATCTGGCACCCACTATCGAATTTTCGACTTTGCTATACCCCCTGCCCTTACTTAAACAGATTTTAACCATGTTTTTGGGTCTTCATGGCCGTGAATTAGGTGGGCCCGTTAAATCGCACTTGCGAAACTTTGTACTCAATCGAGAAATGAAGTACCTAGATCCTACATTGAGAGTGTGGACATATTTTGTTGCCCCTGGTCCCCTAAGAAATACACCTCCTGTAATATCTGGGGATGTCTTTACGGGAAAATTTACTTTTGGTTCAGAATTTTCATTTCCTCCCTTTGGATACATGTTGACAATCGATTCTGTTCCACAGGATAATCGCTTGACTGAGATCTCATATTTCTCAAGATACTCATATCACGATTTGAAATCAATCTCCTTGCGGCTGAATACATTGCCTACGCATACGCCGTTCTTAGGCGACACTCGTTCTTTCAAGGACATGGAAGGCACTAGCAAGGATCATATGGTCATGCTTGATTTTAATGGTTCGCTGAACGAGACTACAGATTGTCAAAAACTATCCCGACAGGCAATCAAACCCGGAAAGAGTTAATGTCCACGTCCCTCGAACGCTACTCCCGGCAGATGCGCGTCCCCGGCTTCGGCAAGGCCGGGCAGGAACGCCTGCTGAATGCTCGTGTGACCCTCTGCGGCGTCGGCGCCCTCGGCACGGTGCTGGCGAACACGCTCGTCCGTGCCGGCGTCGGCTTCCTGCGCGTCATCGACCGCGACTTCGTCGAGCCGAGCAACCTCCAGCGCCAAGTGCTCTTCGACGAAGCCGATGTGACCAGCAACATGCCGAAGGCCGAGGCGGCGGCGTTGAAACTCCGGCAGATCAACTCGGGTGTGACCATCGAGCCGATCGTCGCCGACATCAACCGGACGAACATCGAAGACTTCTGTCGCGATTCGGAATTGATCCTCGACGGCACCGACAACTTCGAGATCCGCTACCTCATCAACGACGTGGCGATCAAGCAGGGCAAGCCGTGGGTCTACGGCGGCGCGGTCGGTACCGAGGGGATGAGCATGACCGTCGTGCCGGGGGAGACGCCCTGTTTGCAGTGCGTCTTCGAGGCGTCGCCCGGCCCCGGCGAAGTCGGCACCTGCGAAACGGCCGGCGTCCTCGGCCCCATCGTATCGATCATCGCCAGCTTCCAAGCGGCCGAGGCGTTGAAGCTTTTGTCGGGGAACAAAGCGGCGATCAACCGCGAACTGTTCATGCTCAACGTTTGGGACAACACGAACAAGCGGGTGAAGATCGCCCCGCTGGCCGGCCGGAAAGGGAAGTGCCCGTGCTGTGCCAAGAAGCAGTTCGTCTGGCTCGAAGGTGAGCAGGGCACCCAGACGACCACACTGTGTGGCCGCAACGCGGTGCAGGTAACCCAGCGGCTCAGTAGTAAGCTCGACTTCGCCACGCTCGGCAAGCAATTGCAGGCGTCCGGCACCGTGACCTCGAACAAGTTCCTGCTGAAGTTCCACGTGGTCGATTCCGGCGACGGCTACGAATTCACGGTGTTCCCCGACGGCCGGGCGATCATCAAGGGCACCGACGACACCGAACGCGCCCGGACGCTGTATGCGAAGTACATCGGGCATTAGTCATGCATAAGACAAAGACATTCCGAGCGGACTACGGAATCTGCCGTTGGCCCACGCGATTGTGGACCGTGGAGCAATATCACCGGGCGATTGAACACGGGATTTTGCAACACGATGATGGTTGCGAGTTGCTTCGCGGATGGATCGTCGAACGGCCAATGTCGACACCGAAAGAAGCCAATTCCACATCGGCGTTGATGAATTGGCTCGGGCGGCATCTTTCCGATGATTGGCGAGTCGGTAGCCGATATCCGATCACGATGCCGGAGAGTGAACCCGAACCCGATATCGTCGTTTTCACCGGTGAACAAGGACAATACTGGCAGCGCCATCCGAATCCGGCCGACGTCGTCCTAATCGTCGAAGTGTGTGAAACGAGTTGGGAAATGGATTCCGGTGAGAAACTCCGTTTGTTCGCGAGTCACGGGATCGAACAATATTGGATTGTAAATATCCCCGAACACCGCGTGGAAATTTACACCGAGCCACAGTCGGGCAAAAATCCGCGCTACAAATCCCGCGTCGAATACACTCCCGGCACTGACATCCCGTTTACACTGGCGGGCCAAGTCATCGGCACCCTCCCCGTCTCCGAGTTCCTCGCGTGATCTACCTCGACAATGCCGCGACCAGTTTCCCCAAGCCCGAAGGCGTGTACGTCGCGCTGGATCGGTTCGCCCGCACGTCGCTTGCCAACCCCGGGCGGGCGGGGCACGCCATGGCCCTGGCGGCGGAGCACGCGCTCGACGACGCCCGCCATCGGCTCAACCGCTTCTTGAATGGCCGCGATCTGAATCGCTTCATCTTCACGTACAACGGCACCGACTCGCTGAACATCGCCATCAAAGGGGTGCTGGAGGCCGGCGACCACGTGATCACCACCGACCTCGAACACAACAGCGTCAGCCGGCCGCTCGTGGCGATGGCCAACGCGGGTTTCATCACCCTCACTCAACTTCCGTCCGACGGCGGGGGTACCGTCGATCCCGATGTCGTCCGCGCGGCGATCACCCCGAAGACCAAACTCGTCGCGATCACCCATGCCAGCAACGTGCTGGGGACGGTGCAGCCCATCGAAGAAATCGGTCGCATCTGCCGGGAGTTCGACCGGGTGCTGTTCCTGGTGGATGCTGCGCAGACCATCGGCGTCGTGCCGATCGATGTGCAGGCCCAGTGCATCGACTTGCTCGCGTTCCCCGGTCACAAGTGCCTGTTCGGCCCCACGGGCACCGGCGCCCTTTACGTCGGCCCGAAGGCCAAGGTGAAGCCGTGGCGCGAAGGTGGTACCGGCGGCGATAGTTCCACCCCGACGCAGCCGAGTGAGTACCCGTACTACTTGGAAGGGGGCACGCCGAACGTGCTCGGGATCGTCGGTATGATTGCGGGGCTAGACTTCGTGGAAGCGGAGACGCCGGCGAAATTGCGCGCCCACGAATTGGCCCTGTGCGAGCGACTCCGCGGACGGCTGCTGGCCATGGGCGGGTTCCAAATCGCGGGCCATGCCGACACCATGCGGCGAGTCGCCACAATGAGTTTCCAATCCGAAATCTTGTCGGCCACAGAACTTGGTGGTGTGCTCGATCAGTCGTTCGCCATCGCCGTGCGGCCGGGTTTGCACTGTGCCCCGTACATCCACCGGTCGTTCGGCAGCTACCCGGATGGCCTCGTCCGCGTCAGCCCCGGCCCGTTCACCACCGAGGCCGAGATCGACCAACTCGCGGATGCCCTGCAAGAGATCACCGGCGGGCTATGAACCGTTTGCGGCTGACCCAGACCCAACCGATCAGCATGCCGCCGGCGACGAAGCCCACGTAGTTCCCCATGGTCTGAGCGAACCAGCCGAATTGCAACCCGCTCCACTGCCGCACCTGGAAGCGATCCCGCACCTCCGGTGGCAGTACGTTCAATCCGAAGCTCGTCGAGATTGCACCGAAGATGCCCGCGATCAGTGAGAACCCGGAAATCATCGCCAGCAACAGCAACAGTGGTTTTCGCAAGTCGCGGGCCGTGCGCTTCGGTCGTTTCCCCAATCGGGCTGCACAAGCGAGGCCGGTACCCAGGATCGCTCCGAACGTCCCCCAAGTGACCGCCCCGGCGAGCAGAACCGATTCCAGCGGCACAGTCTTGTCGACCGCCAGCGAGAAATACTCGGGGACGTACAGGCGAATCAAACCATCCCGGAGCGCACCGTACAACGCTCCGAGAAGGATCGTGCCAAGCAAAATGAGCATGAACTGCATGGTGAATCCTAACGCCGGTCGTTGAGCTGCGGAATCGACAGCACCTCTTGCCGTGGCGACACCGGCCGCGGTGGTGGCAGTGGTTCGGCGGGGCGCGGGTACGGCAACGTCCGCTTGTCTTCTTCCACGGTGCGCGGTTTGGGCGGGGGCGTCGGCCCGGCCGGTTTCGAGCTCGTACTTCCGCCGGACGGCATCATCGCTTCAATTTTCACATCGTCGAAGAACGCCAGCCCCAGCCCCGTGATGGCGAACGTGATGCCGATTTTGCCGGTCTCCGGCACCTCACGATAGAGATTGTAGTGCTGCCAGCGGGCACCCGGGAGCGGGCGGACGCTGAGTGGTTCCCCCCCCGCAGAATCGTAAATCAAAACGCCGTCGGCCGACGACTTCGACTCCACGACTTTGGCCCAGAAACCAATTTTTACCCAAGTGCCGACCGGGAAGGCGACCGCCGGGCTGTCGACCGCGAGAAACGATCGTTCCAAAGCCTGCGGTTCTTTGCCACCGGGCAACTTCTTTTTGTCGACCACGATGGCGAGCTTGAGCACGTGCTGACCCAGTTCGGGTTTCGGCAGTTGATTCAGGGCGTCGGCCATGGTGGGCACCGGTCGACCGGGTTGGGAATAGCGCCCCGGGCCATAGACGAGCGGCTTCGGCGTTTCATCTTCGACCAACTTGGAATTGCTGTTCACGATGGCGGCGATGCCGATGACCGGGTCTAAAAAAGCGCGTCGGGTCGTCCAACCCGGCAACGAGGCAATCGCTGCCCCCTCGTCAGAGACTTTGTCGTTCAACTCGAAACCGGGGTGGAGCAACACGTTGCCGGTGGGGCGGTAACGGGCCGACTCCCAATGCCTCGCCAATTCCCAATGCTTCGGAAGCGAGTAGAAACTCACGGCGTACGGACTGGCCGTCGGGGTATCCAGTTTCTCGGTCGCAAGGTCCCAGTGTGTTCGTTGGAGCACCCGCAGCGGCCGCAACGCCCGCCGCGCTTCGCGGTAGGCCATGTCGGGCTGGGCGTTGTCGGTGTAGAGGCTGGCGCGGTCGATGGCGCACTTCGATTCCTTCAGCAAGTCGGCCGCTTCGGGGACGTCCGGCCCGCCGGCGGCGAGAATGTTCTTGTGCGTGACCAGCGTCTTGTTGAACTGGGCCACGGCTTGTTCCCGAGCCCAGTTGGCGGCGGTGCGGGCGAGTTTGTGGCGGGTGTTGTCCTGCCAGCGGACAACTTTCCCCGTCGGCCCGAGGTCGGAGGTGAAGACGATGGCGGCCGCCGTGTCGAATTCGGTCAGGACGATTTCCGTCCCCCCCGGCACGCGCTTCACGTCCTTGATTTCATCGACGCCGGCGGCCGTGATCAACCACGGCGTGGCCCCGTCTGGAACCAGCGGGATCTTCAGCGTCAAGCTCGGCAGCGTCGCCTGCTCCGGGCAGAACTGCGTATCCGTCCCCATCCAAACGGGTAGCACGATGATTTCCTTCGGCCCCCGGATGATGGCCATCTTCACGCTCGGATGCGTACTCGGGTACCACTTCGCCGGCTCGTGGGCCGTGAGCAGCACCGGCTCGAGCAGCTCCATTTCGGCGTTGAGCATGGCGATTTCGAGGAGCCGGTCGCGGCCGTGGTGACTGTCGGCGAGGAACTGATCGCTCCAGTAGCCGATCCCCCGGTAGCCGGCCGCCAGGGCGATGTACGTCAACACGCGGATCTGCTCCGGGTGCGGCCCGATCGGGTCGGCGAACTTTTCGCAATGGGCATCGCCCGTTTGCAGCTTGATGAGCCACTCGGGCAGGTGGGTTTGAATCCACGTCCACATCAGTTTGCCCGGCGAGGTCAGCGCCCGGCGCTGGGCCAGCCATTCGGAGTACCGGTTCAAATCGAGGCTCGTGAACAGCGGCCAGCGGTGCGCCCCGATGGCATCCACGTAACTGGAGTAGGCGTTGTGTCCGTCCCAGAGGTCGACGGCCAGCGGCTTGCGTGGGTCGTAGGTCTTCACCACATCCGCGACCCGGGCCACCCGGCGCAGTTGCTCGGTGGTGCGGCCGGAGCCGAGATCCCACATCAGCACGGCGTCGCTGTTCAGGAAGCGTTTGAGATGCTTGCTGACGAGTTCCGCATCCTTTTCGTATACCGCCGGGTCGGTCTGATTCGGCTTGGCAGGATCCCAATCACTCGCGGGCAGCGGTAGTTGCGGCACGATGAAGAACTTGGCCCGAATCGCTTCTTCGTAGACCTCGTTGGTGACATCGCCCGGAAACCAGATGGTGTTGAAGCGGGCCACGTCGAGCGCCCAGAGCGGGGTATTCGTGTGCCGGATCGCCCGCATGAAGAAGGGTTTCGGCCCGGCATCGTCGAATTGATCGACGAGGAGATCGCCGTTGGAAAACCCCACCGACGGCGACTTGCGCTTGATCGTGCTCAGCGTCTGGCCCGGCTTCACGGGGCCAGTGCCTTCTTTCGCTTCTGGCCGCGGCAGCACCGGCCCGATCTCCAAATCGTCGATCCAGGTTTCGGTCACCCCCGGCCCGGCGTAGACGTTCAGCACCAGAGAGTCGATGTAGGCGCCGGTGATATCCACCGGGCCTTTGAGCTTCGCCACGAGCACGGGCTTGAGCTTGGTTAACGCGTCTTGGACGTCGCCCATCGACAACTGCTGCCAGGTGCGAACCTTGTTGTAGACGTCGCCAACGATCAGTGCCGTCAACGGTGCGTCGGGGTTCTTTGGGTCTTTCTCTTTCGGCAACACGATGCGAGCTTTGAGCTGAATCCCCGTGCGGAAGCTTTTGATCCAGACGCGGGCTACGGTGTCCGGGCCAACCGGCGCCTGCGGGGTGCTGTAGTAGTAATGCACGAATTCCGCATCGGTGGCGCCCGGAGCGGGGTTGGCTTCGATCTTGATGTATTCCGAAGTCGTGGCGTTACGGGCCGCTGTATCGGTGATTTTTTGGGCTTTTTCGTCGAAGTGAATGTTGGCGTCGCCGCGAACCCAGAACGGATCTTTGCCGGCGAAACCGTTGCGGTGCACGAGTTGTGGCTGCGCAGCCGCCGGCTGAATCGCCACTAGGGTCGCCAGTAAAATGGCCAGCAGGGCCACGGCCGCAAAGTGGAGTCGCATAGCACGGATTCCTCGGCCTCCCGACTGAACCGGACTCTGATAACCGAGTGGGGAATTGGGCGGAAGGGCAATCGGCAATGCCGACACCATGATCGCCACACTTCTTTTGAGTGGAGGCGAGCCTGTCCATTCGCCGAGCGAACGGAGTACAATATAATTCCCGACCCACTTCGGAGAACCCCCCGGTGATTCGTTCCCTATCGTCGCTGCTTTTGCTGGCGACATTGGCTCCGTTCGGTTGGACGGGTGAATTCAACAAGGTGCTGTCCATCGGCGACGCGGCGCCGGCATGGAACGCTCTCGAAGGCACCGATGGCAAGAAACATTCTCTGGCGGATCTCAAAGAGAGCGAGTTTGTGGTCGTCGTCTTCACCTGCAATAGCTGCGCGATTTCCGTCGGCTACGAAGATCGAATTGTAGCCTTTGCTACTCAGCATGCCGGGGCCAAAAGCGGGGTCACGCTGATCGCGATCAACGTGAACACGATCCCGGCCGATTCACTGCCTGAAATGAAGAAGCGAGCCGAGAAGAAGAAGTTTCCCTTCGACTATTTGTACGATCCGAGCCAAGAGATCGCCAAGAAGTTCGGCGCGACTACGACACCGGAATTCTTCGTGCTCGACAAAGCGCGAACCGTGATTTACATGGGTGCCCTCGACGACAAGCTCGATCCGGGCGACGCGACCATGAATCACCTCGCAGAAACGTTGGCGGTGGCCCGCGGTGCTAAAAAGGAGGTTTTGTCCGAGACACTTCCGCGTGGTTGCAAGATCCGCTTTTTGAAGAAAAAGGACGATTGATTCTGGAAGGACGTAAGAGTCGCCGTATAGAAGTGTAAATCTACGACGGAATGATGAGTAACTTGGTTGTGCCGGTCGGTTCGGAGTGGTGTTCCACTTTCTACTGGTGGTTTCAACAAAACTGTTCTAAATCTCCGGCGATCTTCGATACTGATGGTAAGATGTCTCTGTACGCGGTGTGCCGCCCCAACCGCCGCATATTCCAGTGAGCACGGAGGACGGTCATGAACGATGCATTGGGAATTTTGGTACCAATCGGTGGTGGCGATGCGATTCCGCTGGCTACCGATGTGATGACCGTGGGCCGTCGCAGCAGTTGCGACATTTGCCTCGATTTTCAAAACATTTCCGGTCTGCACTGTGAGTTGACTTTCCGCAACGGTGTCTGGCATGTCCGCGATATGGGCAGTACCAACGGCATCAAAGTGAATGGCCGCAAGACACCGGCGAGCAGCTTGGCACCCGGCGCCGAACTCGACATCTCGAAGCACAAATATAGGTTAGAGTACACGTTGCCCGACGGGATTGTACTCGAAGAGCAGCCCGCCATCGAAGACGAGATTTTCGGGCAGTCGTTGATGGAGAAGGCCGGACTGACCAAACCCAAGGGGGCCACGGGCCGGCGCTAACGCACTGCGAAACGCGAGGTCTCGATGACGGGTTCTTTAGTTGGAAAAGTCGCATTGATCACGGGTGCGTCGTCGGGCATCGGCCGGGCGACGGCCCTCGCACTTGCCGAAGCGGGTGCGGATGTCGCCCTCAATTTTTTCAGCCTCCCGGACGATGCCGCCCAGACCGCCGAGCAAATCCGGGCGATGGGCCGGCGGGCACTGCTCTATCCCGTCGATGTTTCCAACCAAGCTGCTGTCGAAGCCATGGTGACCGACGTGGCCGCGAAACTCGGGCGCGTCGATCTCTTCGTGTCGAGTGCCGTCTACAGCGACCGTGAACCGTTCCACACGGCGAATATGGACGGCTTCCGACGTACGCTCGACGTGTCGATGATGGGGGCCTACTACGGTCTCCGCGCCTGTTGCAATCAGATGATTCGCCAAGCCAGCGGCGGCGCCGTGGTGATCGTTTCGTCCCCGCATGGGCAAATCGCGTTTCCGAATTGCATGGCGTACAACATGGCGAAAGCCGCCATCGACCAAATGGCCAAGACCGCCGCAACGGAATTGCTCCCGCATAAAATCCGGGTGAACTGCGTTTACCCCGGTTGGACTGACACGCCCGGCGAACGGAAGTTCCTCACCGACGACGGCATTGCCAAGGCCGCACCGGGGTTGCCCTGGGGCCGGTTGGCGACGGCCGATGAAATCGCGGGGGCCATTCGGTTCTTGCTGGAACCCGGTGCAGACTACATCACGGGAACAATTCTGCACATCGACGGTGGCCTGTTTCTGCCGTGGTGGAGCAAGCGTGCCAACGGCGACTTGTAAGCCGTTCTACAACCGTTCCACGATCGCACTGGTGAATTCAGTGGTTCCCGCACGGCCCCCGATATCGGCGGGCCGCACCTTGCCTTCTAACAGCACCTCCTCGATCGCCGCCAGAATTCGCCCGGCATTCACCGCGTCGCCGAAATCCTTGAGCATCTCGATGGCTGGCAAAATCAACGGGAGCGGGTTGGCGCGGCCCGGTGGGACACTTTCATGGCTGGCGCCGAAGACCGCTTCATAAACCTTCACGCCGTCGCCGACGTTGATGGCCGAGGTCGCGCTGATGCCGCCGACAAGCCCGGCACCGAGGTCACTGAGGAGGTCTCCGTATAGGTTGCCAGCGGCGAGCACCTCGAACTGTTGCGGCCGGCTCACGAGCTGCATGCAGGTGTTGTCGACGATCATCTCTTTCGGGGCGATCTCGGGGAAGTCGGCCGCGATCCGCCGGAAGCAGTCAAGGTACAACCCGTCGGCCATCTTCAAAATGTTCGCCTTGTGGATGCAATGGATCGACTTCTTCCCCAGGCGTTGGGCGAGGGCGAAGGCATAACGGAAGAAGCGCAGGCAGGCGACTTCGGTGACGATCTTGAAACTTTGGACGACACCCGGAATGATTTCGTGTTCGGTGGTGGCGTACAAATCTTCGGTGATTTCGCGGACGATGTGGAAGTTCACATTCTGGAACCGCGCAGGTAGTCCCGCGAGGTTGTGGACGGGCCGCGTCGAGGCGAACAGTCCGAGGCGACGGCGGAACTCGATATTCGAGTAGGTCGGTGTCGTCGGCCCGTGGGCGGTCGGAGTCGGCGCTCCCTTGGGTTGGAGCAACTTGGTTTTGAGCGCGACGCCCGTTCGGCGGATGGCGTCGAATAGTTCCGGGCCGAGCGGGTCGCGTCCGAATTCCACTGCGGCTCGGCCGGCGGGGATCAGTTCGAATTCTACCGCGGCCCCGACGGCTTGAAAAATGTGTCGCACCGATGCTTCTTGATCGTGGCCAACGCCGCCACCCTGAACGAACACGACTTTGTGCATGGTGAGTGTCCCGAGAATTCAATGGAATCAACCGCCGATGGCGTGCATCGTCCGCAGCGGTTTGACGAATTTCGCCGAGTTGATCTCGTGGCCTTCCCACTTCGCCTGCACGTTCGCCAGCAGCATCGCCCGTATGGCCGCGTCGTCCGTGGGGTTCATGCGGAGCAGGGGCTTCACATCGACTTCGTCGAGCGCGAATAGACAGTTGCGAAGTTTCCCCTCGGCCGTCAAGCGGATGCGGTTGCAGCTCCGGCAGAACGGCCGCGAGACCGACGCGATGATGCCGACCCGGCCGCCGTCGGCGTATTCGAAATCCATGGCCGGGGAACGCGGGTCGTAGTTCGCCGCCGGGGCCAGAGGGGCGACGCCGACTTCGAGCCACTCCAGCAATTCGTGGGCGAAGACCACTTTCACTCGTTCCCAAACATCGGCACCGATCGGCATGTATTCAATGAAGCGCAGCTCGAAACCATTCTCTCGGCAGAACTGCGCCAGTGGCACGGCGTCGTGTTCGATGAAGCCCCGGATGGCCACGGCGTTCACTTTGATGGGGCCGAAACCGGCGCGCTTGGCGGCCTCCAAACCGGCCAGCACTTGGG
Source organism: Fimbriiglobus sp. (assembly GCA_025351325.1). Classification (GTDB taxonomy): domain Bacteria; phylum Planctomycetota; class Planctomycetia; order Gemmatales; family Gemmataceae; genus JALHQU01. Next base: position 2,108 of record JANXWE010000139.1, on the reverse strand, counting down.
GCAGACCGTCGCGCCGAGACAGCTCGAAGAAGCGCCCCGCGTCGAGGGTGTCGAGCGAGACATTGAGCCGGCGCAGGCCCGCATCGAACAGAGCCTCCGCCTGATTCGCCAGTAGCAGCCCATTGGTCGTCAGGCCGATATCAGTGATGCCGGGCACCGCCGCGATCAACCGGACGAGTTCAGAGAGGTTGCGTCGCAGCAGCGGCTCGCCCCCGGTCAGGCGGATCTTGTTCACGCCGAGCGTCGCGGCGACCGTTACGAAGTGAGTCATTTCCTCGAACGAGAGCAGGGCCGACTTGTCGAGGAAGGTGACGTTCTCGGGCATGCAGTAGGTGCAGCGCAGGTTGCAGCGATCCGTGACGCTGATGCGCAGGTTGTTGTGGATGCGGCCGAAGGTATCGACGAGCGCGGTCATGAGTCCGCTCCGTGCGCCCAAGTGGCCGAGCCGTCCGGGGCGTTCTCTTGCTTCCAAATCGGCACCAGTTGCTTCACTTGATCCATGATGAACTCAGCGGCGGCGAACGCTTCAGCCCGGTGTGGAGTGCTCACCGCCACGGCCACGGCCACCTCGCCGATGGCCAGTTTTCCCAGTCGATGGATGATGTCGACGCGACGCACGGGCCAACGCTGGGCCGCTAACGCAGCGACTTCGTGGAGCTTCTTCTCGGCCATCGGGCCGTAAGCATCATACTCCAGATGCACGGTACGAAGAGTACCCGTGAGTTCGCGGACTGTCCCGAGAAACAGTACCACCGCCCCACAGAGCGGATCGTGGACGGCTGCCAATAAAGCGTCGGTGTCAATGGGTTCGCGGGTAAGAGCGATCATGAAGTTAAACTACGGCGCCGCGCCCCCGCTGACGGGGGGAATGAGCGCGACTTCCGCACCTTCGGGCACAATCGCCGAGTCGTCGGCGAACTCTTGATTCACCGCGATTCGCGACCGGGCGAGCAGCGGGGTTAATCCGGGATGGAGGCTGAGGATGGCTTGGCGCAGCTCGGCTACGGTTGCACCGGCGGGCAGCTCCAGCGAGATCGAAGCCACGCCAGCCAATTCACGGGCCCCGGCGAACAATTGGACGATCACGGTGTGGCTCCGGGTTGGTCGTGGGTGCCGAGGGTATCGTAGCGAAGTTTGTCCGATAACTTTAGGTGCAATTCGCGCCGAAGCGTGATCCGAGACGATGAGGCCGGCAGGGGGAATTGGAATTGGGCGGAGGATGGGGTAGAATTTAATCATCCGAGAGAGGCCAAAGCCATGACACCCGCGAAATTGGAAGATACGCCCACCGGAGGCACCGAGGCGCCGTCCGAATTGGCCTACCGTTGGGCCAACCGCACACCGGAGCAAAAGCTCGCCGACCGCGCGGAGGCGATGAAGTGGATTCGTCCGGGACGACCGCTTCCACCGGGGAAGACGTTCTTCGAAGTGGTTCAAGGCACATGGCCGGGCGATGAGACGGATGAAGAAGTGAATCGCGCGCTGGAGGAGTTGTCGTAATGTCGCGGCAAACCTTGTTCTGCCTCGATACGAATATTCTGGTGCATTGCGTCCGCGAGGATGCAACTTGGACCGAGATTCGAGAAGAATACCAGTTGCTGTTGATCGAACCGACGCCGGTCATCTCCATCGTGACCGTGGGAGAGTTGCGATCACTATCCCGGCAATGGCGCTGGGGGGACGCCAAACTCGAACGTATGGAATTCGCTTTGGGCTACTTCCGGGTCATGCCTGTCGAATCTCCGGAGATCGTGGATATTTACGCTGAAATCGATTGCCACTTCCAAATCCGCGGTCGGAAGCTCGGCAAGAACGACCTCTGGATTGCGGCGACAGCCAACTATTTGGACGCTACGCTGCTGACCACCGACCGCGACTTCGACGAACTCGACCCTCTGTTTTTGAACCGGGATTGGGTGTCGCCAGTGGTGGGATGAGCGGGTAATTGCCTCCGAAGACAGACTCCCTCGTGTTGGAAAAGCGGACAGGCATGTTGATTCTCTCAACGTGAGAGCCGTCAAAATAAACAGTCCTATCTGCTTGTCCGGCCCCTTAATATAAATGTATAGTGATTCCTACGTGGCGACAAGTTTCCAACTTGTCGCCAC
>JANXWE010000130.1 GCA_025351325.1 Fimbriiglobus sp. | reverse complement strand
ACCGAGCCATTGCCGTTGCGTTGGAACTGGCCGGGCCGGGTGACCCGCAGAACATTTCAGGGGGCGGATGTGCTGATGGAAGTTAATTGCGAAGGGTTCAATTTAAATGTGCGCGCACGGCGCGAACTATCCAACTCCGAGCGAATCTTTGTCGGCTTCAGCGATTCGGGGCTTTGGACGATTCCTGAGCGAGACGCTGTCAGGTCTCCACCGGAGTGAGTGTTTTCTCGAAGATCACCAAGTTCGCCGCACGGTCGGCATCCCAGCGGATCCCGACGACATCGTAACCCAAGTCGATCGCGAGATGCATCATCGGGCGGTGCAAATTATGGCATTCCAAGCGGATCGATTCGTACCCGTTTTGCGCGGCCCAACTTTGGGCAGCTTCCATCAGTTGCGAGCCGATACTCATCCGGCGGTAGTCGGGCATCACGCCGTAGAACCAAGCGAAAAACGTGTCGGGCTTCAACTCGAAACCGAGGAAGAACCCGACCGGTTTGTCGTCGACGCGGGCCACCATTTGCAAAATGTTGTGCCGTCCCGAATACCGGCGCTGGAACGATTCGAGAGGTCGAGTCGGTCTAAATATCTGATTGTAAAGATCCACGACTGTCGGAAGTTCCTCGACACTCACAACATCGATCAACGCATCCGCCATAGCAGCTGTCACCGGGTAGAAGGACGGGCACGGCGAGCGCCCCAGACGAACTGAAAGTGATTGTAGCCTAGCGGTTGTTGGGCCGATGTAATCCGGCCACGATTTCTGTCCATGATGGCACATCCCAATTGGCAATCAGTTCCCGCGATGCTTCCGGACTCGGGCCGCCATCGTCGTCGTAGACTTCCGCCAAAGTTTCTTGCGGTTCTTGTGCATCACGGTGAGCCACTTCACCTTCGACGACTGTTTCTTCCCCTGTGCCAGGGCCTTTTTTCTTGCTCCGCCGACGACGGCGGCGACGACGCTTCTTTGTACCGTCTTCGTTCAACTCCTCTTCGCCGCTCGTTCCGTCGGACTCAATAGCTTCCTCGCCGCCTTCTTCTTCCTCTTCCAAATCGGGCGATTCGATCTCGCTCGGCGCTGGGGCATTGTCGTGATCCACTGAAGCGACCGGCGCCGTTTCGGAGTGTTCGGGTTCCAGGCCGATTTCACGGTAGAATTCGGCCCAGCTGTCGTCGGTATCGGGGGTGCCGGTCATGGTAGTTGCGATTCATCCGCGAGGGGGGAACTCTTTTTATCAGTCTAGCGAACGGCGGGCATTTCGGACACACGCTCCCGCACGGTGCAGCGTCGCAGCGTGGCCGGGCGACTGGAAACCGTCGCGCCGATCTCAATCACTTGATCTCCCGGTTCGGCTCCGAATGCTTCAATCAGTTCCCGCACGGGATCGTCGAATCCCCCCAGATCTTCTCGGTGAATGAAGAACACATCTTCGGCGCGGTTCGCTTCGAGTTCGAGGGCTCCGAGGAACGCTTCGACGACGGCCGGAGATGTCGGAACTCCCGGCAACACTCGCCCCAAGAATTCGACGAGAGCTTGTTCCAAACACTCACGCGGCGGTATGACATAAAATGTCGCCATGATACTTGCCCCACACAAATGTCTTGAAAGCTCGATGGTGGGTCTATCGGCGCAGCGGGAACCCTGCGAATTGCTAGCGATGCGAGAAGTAAGCGGACGAGTCGAACTGGCGGTGGCAGAATCGGAAGAAGTGGAAGATGAATTCAAACCGTGGGGGCGTTCGAGCTCGGGCAGATCGTCCAGCAAGAACGCCATCAGCATTTCACATGAAATTCTATTTCAGTGACTTCACCAACACTTGCGAACGCCGGTTGCTCCGGTCGTAGGTTTCGCGGCGTGAGGGCGGGAGATCGTCCGGATTCCCGAGGGAAAATCCCCCTCTTTGAATGAAGTAATTGATCGCTTGGGTACTGAGGCAAAAGAGCCGACCCATATTCCGCGACCGTGCCAGCGATTCGCCGTAATTGAGAAGTTTCCCGCCGATGCCCTGATTTTCGTACCGCGGATCGACGTAAACGCACGCCAGTTCCGCGATGTTCTCGGTTGCGTATAAGTGCACTGCACCACAGCCGACGGGGTTCTTGTCCACTTCGAACACGTAAAAATCGCCGATCATTTTTTCGAGGTCGCCCCGCGTCCGCTTCACCAATTCCTCGGCTTGCACACCTTGTTGAATCAGACTGTACACCGCGCGGACATCTTTCTTCAGTGCGGTGCGGATCGCTTGGTACTCATTCGTGTAAATCAGCGTGCCGATCCCCTCGTTCGAGAACACTTCGCCGAGCAACCCTTCTTGTTCGCGCCCGTCGATGATGTGAATCCGTTCCACGCCGTCTTTCCCGGCACGCACCGCATGCGCCAACTTCGTCAGGGCGCCGGGGAGCATTTCCCCCCGTGTTTTTTTCAAGAAGCTATCGGCCTCCTCCACCGTCATCTGCCGGAGAATCCCCTTGGCCCCTTGGACGCCACCTTCGGTGCAGAGGTAAACGAGTTTCACGGCCCGCAGCGTTTTGGCAATTTCGACCGCAACCGAATCGGAATTCAACCGGTACGAGCGACCGACGCCATCGCACCCAATCGGCGGGATCACCGGGATGATATCGTGTTCCAGGAGTGAATTGAGGAGCACGGTATCGACCCGTTCCACGCGCCCCGTGAATTGTTTGTCGACACCGCCGATGATCCCCGCTGGATGGGCCACGATGGCATTCGGGCAAGCCCCACGCAAATCGTTCGCGCTCAGCCCCTCCAGGATTTCGTGGGTCACCCGGTTAGCCGCCGTCAACGCCACTTGGAGCGTCGCCGCATCGGTGATGCCGGTGCCGTCGAGGTCGGACGGTTCCACCCCGGAAATCTTGGCGAAGTGCGCAACTTGTTGTGCGGCACCGTGGACGAGCGCCACGCGGATGCTCAGACTCCGCAGCAGTGCGATGTCGAGCAAAAGGTTCGGAAAATTATCGTCCTCGACGATGGCCCCGTCGATCGCGATCACGAAGACGCGATCTCGGAAGCGAGGAACATAGCGGAGGATTTCCCGCAGGTCAGTCAGACGCAGCATCAGAAATTTACCCGTTTCTCAGAATCGATTCCTACCAATCCTACACAAACGATGTCGACTATACGATCAACCCGGAAGATTCCCCCAGGAGACCATTCGAAGAGCATCCATGGGCCACCATTGCCGACTTCCACAACGGGCACCGGCATATCGAACAACTGACGCGTGCGGACGCTGGCTAGGTCAATTGCTTCGTGCAAACTGAGTCCGAGAGTCAGCAATGTATTCACGCAGGTATCGGTGAAGTGACCTGATCCGGCTAAAAAGGGTGCCGACGCCACCATGATTCTCCCATCTGGGAGCACTTCCAAGTCGTTATCCCAATCGCGGTACTTCCCCGGCGACATTCCAGCAAGTGGCCCAACATCACACGTTAGAAACACACGGTCGAGCGTCTTGGCCCGCAGGATCGTCTTCAGCACGCTCGTGGGCAAATGGTAGCCATCAGCGATCACGCTGGCCCAAAGCCGATCCTCGGCAAGTTGATCCCAAACCATGTTGGGATGTCGGGGCAACACTGCCGGGCAGCCGTTCCCCAAATGGGTACTAGTCCGCGCGCCCGCATCCACGGCCGCGGCAATTTGTTCGCTCGTCGCACACGTGTGCCCAATGGCGACCACGACGCCTTGAGTGGTAAGTTTTTCGATGAATTTGAGCGCACCGGTACGTTCCGGGGCGACGGTCACCATCCGGATGCGACCCGCCGCCGCATCTTGAAACTTTTTGAATTCGTTCCAATCGGGATCACGCACCCATTCGGCGGGATGGGCACCGCGTGCCCCCTTGGCCCCCGAGACGTAAGGCCCCTCCAAGTGGTATCCCGGCCAGACCGTCGACCATTCCGGCACCGTGGCGACTGCCCGCGTCAAGTTCTTGAATGCCGCCAAAATGGTCTCTTGGGAACCGGTAATGACCGTCGGGAAAAAGCTGCCGATCCCGTGCCGTTGGCACTCGGCAATGATGGCCGCGAATCCTTCCGGCTTCGTGCTCGCCGAGCTGAAATTGTGACCCAAGCAGCCATTGATCTGCGGATCAAAGAACGCAGGCGCGAACCACAGGGAAGGATCAGCGGTCGTAGTCTTCAGCTCGGCAATTCGACCCTGCTCAAACTGAAGGGCGTAAGGTTGACCGTTTGCAAAGTATTTGGCAGAGATCCGCACGAGAAAGTCCAGAACGGGTTGACATGATGCGACACGAATACTAATTTATAGAAGTCTGTTAGGAAGTAATGGGGATGTAGCTCAGTTGGTAGAGCGCTTGAATGGCATTCAAGAGGCCAGGGGTTCAAATCCCCTCTTCTCCACTTATCGTTTGTGCAGTACCTGGTTGGGAATCGTCAGGAATCGCATAACTGATTATTGGACTTGGATTTACAGCTTCCCTTGCGATTCGCCACCATCTCCCGCATCTACCTGCTGAGCCTGTTTTTGCGCCTTCGGTGCGCCGGATTCTGCGCTGCTGACCGCCTGCTCGAAATGGTCAGTGGTCGTCTGGGCGTGGTGGGCCAAGCAGGTTTTCGGATCGTGACCCATCCATTTCGAAACAACTTGAACCGGGAATATGTCGAGTAGTTCGGTTTCCCGACTCGACCGTAAATTGTGGAAGAGTCGTGGCCCCGGGGTCAATCCCGATCGTTTCCTTTGTCCCTCGTCCGCCCCGGCGACCTGACCCCAAACTCTTTCATTTTGAAATCGGACAAGTCGTGCACAACTGGAGACAAAGCGGCGCTTTGTTCCGCACCGTCTTTGTTCTCAAACCACCTCATCCGCCTCGGTTCGACGCCCGCCTGAGCACCTGACTCGAACTTCCGAGTCGGATTCCCCCTCCTGCAACCGGGTTACGAGACCCCATTTGCACGTTTTGCCTCGCTTTCAGTGGTACGGCTCGCTCGTTTCCGTCCGTTCACGGGCACGGCCGAGGTCGTATTGGTTACCAAAAAGATCATTCGCCATGGCTAAAACACTACCGCCGCCTATCGCGAATAGACATATATTTGGCACAGTCTTCGAAATTGCACATTCACTGTTTTACCAGAGGCGGTGTCGTCATTGACATGGAACCACGCCCGGAAGCGAGCTCAAATAGGCCAAGAAAATCCCGATTCGACGTTCGTCTTCATTCGGCACTTGCTAATGAGCGATGCCGTCGTGCGATGGTCGCCGCTCATTTTAATAACGCTATTTAGAGCGGTTCTCACGCTGATGTAGCGGACGAATAACCGCAGCTCGCGAAGTAGTTCCGGCACTCCTCCGGCGAGAAGCAGTCCAGCACCTCGCCCAAATACTTCTCCAAGGCCGGGATCGTCCGGTACTCCGCCGCCCGC
>JANXWE010000082.1 GCA_025351325.1 Fimbriiglobus sp. | reverse complement strand
CGAGGAGCTGCTCCGACTGGCCTGGGCCAGCGTCGCCGTGTTGGCCATCGCCCCGCTGCAAGACGTGCTGGGCCTCGGCGGCGACGCCCGCATGAACGTCCCCGGCTTGGCCCGAGGCAACTGGCACTGGCGCTTCCGCCCCGAGCAGTTCCCGGCCGGCGTGATCGAACGATTAGCCGCGTGGACGGTGCTCTACGGCCGGGGAAGTGGATGATCGACCGCTACATTACGGCGCCTCGACGACTTCGCCGCCGGCGCGGGTGGCCAGGGCGGGCAGGATCGCGTCGGCGGAGTAGGTTAGGAACTTCACCGACCCGTCGCAGAAGGCGAAGTTTGCCCCGCCGGTGTGGACGCTCCAAAAGTGGTTCGCGTCGCAGATGTTGTTGATGTCGCCGTTGGTGTACGGATAAGGCCCTGGCGGGCAGGCACCGTACGCGGGAAGGCTGGCGCTCCCGTCCGCGTAACCGCGCAGCCCGCGCACCGGAAGAAACGTCTCGCCGATGGTAAGGGCGGAAAACATATACCACCAACCACACTGGTAGTCGGGCGACGGCGGGCGTTCGCCGAACAGCAGCGTGTTGGCGGTGCCGTCGGTGATGTCGGTCACTCTCGTCCGCGAGCCGCTGTAGATCACGCCCGACATTCGGTAACCCGACTTTAAAATATACGGATCACTCCCCAACCCCGATACGCCCAAGTAGCCAGTCAGCGCGACCACGTCTCCTTTCGAAGTCCGGTGCCGGTACTGCTGGCGGTCGTCGGCCGGGCACTGGAAGGTCTTGACCAAGGTGTGCAGCCCGGCGTGCGGCGGGGCGATGTACGTAACCGGGTAGTTGAGGCAGTCGGCCGATGCCCGCCGGTAGATCGCGTCCTGTTCGAGATACGGCAGTAATGCCACATGCACACTCAAGCCGCTCAACGGGTCGGGTGGGTTAATAGTACCCGGCGGAAGTGCGCCTCGGGCCGATTCGTAATTGTGTGCGGCCAAGGCGATCTGTTTGAGATTGTTCTGGCAACTCATTCGAGCCGCAGCCGACCGCACCTTCTGGACGGCGGGCAAGAGCAGGCTGACCAACACGGCCACGATGGCGATGACCACCAGCAGTTCGATCAACGTGAATGCGGAGCGGATTCGCATGAGATGTCCCTCAAGTTGTCCGTCGGCGGACGTACCAACCTAGAACCAAGGAAAGCACGATGCAAGCGACGCCCACGCCGCCCCAGATTCGCCAGTTGAACGGTGGGCGGTCTTCGTACGCATCAGGGGTTTCGGGCGCGATGAGATTGTAATGCGCGAGGGTAAATTCCGCAGGATCTACTGTATCTGGCGCCAGAAGTTTGTAAGTGTATTTTGATTTGCTTCCATATTGTGGCTTGCCCTCCACCCCAGCCTCGAAAGCGACGGATTTCACCCGGATCTGGTCGCCATCGCGGAAGGCATCCCGGGAGAATGTCGTGCGGCCGGATCCGCCCGATGGGGAGGTATGGGTGATTGTCAACCGAACCACCAGCCAGTCGAGATCGGGAGCGAGTGTGAACGTGCCCCGGCCAGTCGAGTCGCCATCCGTCACCTCGTAGTCCAGCTCGACACGGTTCTCGGCCACCTTCCGGGCGCGCGTCGGGACGAAGGATTTGTCATCCAGGAGGTTCAGAATCGTCGACTTGCCACTCGCGACCAAAAGTGGGTACACGGCGAACCGGCCGTCACTGAGCGCCTTGTGCCAGATATCGTCACTGATCGGTTTGACATGACCACTCAAGACCCAACCTCGGCTGCTCGTCTTGGAACTGATTTCGAACATTTCGGAATCGTTTTTTACCGCTCGCAGATGATCGGGTTTCAAGGTCTGAGTTATGTCCAGGAGCACGGACGCGCCGTGGCGTTTCACCAGGAAAGTTCCCGAGGTCGGCTTCTCGCCACCGCGGGACCACTCCGCCACGCACTCCCACGTCGACAGGCGGACTTCCTCCGCCTTGAGCCGGGCGATCCCGCTCCGCAACTCTTTGACCACCTGACTCGCCGAAAGCTCTTCGGCGCCCCCGCGATGTGAGAGCAGCAAACAGACGAGGAGCGACCAGGCCATAGGCGGGTGGCAGCGCATCCAGTTGCGGTCGGTTCTGTTCATCGGCCACCTTGGGCGAAATGATCGGGGTAGTGGGAGACTTCTGGGGAAATCGCCGCACCAGACGATGCGGCGATTTCGGCACGGAATTGCACAGACACGCTTCGCGAAATCAACCGCTCCCCGGGCAAGAAAAGTAGCAACATTCGTAGTTGGCGAGGTTATTCGTGGCGCCGCCGGTGTGGCGGGGCGTATGACAGCATTGCTGTGCAAATCCACATGTAGTAGTGCCGGCGCAGGTGATCCATCCTGACTGACCATTGATGGTAGTCCATACGGCCCGACAGGTCGAGATCGCCACCGGAACGCCATCTGCCTTCGCCTGCTGCATCTGGCTGGCCGTCCACATCAGCATCAGGACGCCGATGACCGCCAGGACTTTCGAGGCTCTGTCGATGAACCGTTTCATAGGTTCTCCTTCTCGTGCCGAGGGGTGGCACAGCCTGCCCTTGGAACCGCCCAAGGGCGATGGTCCGTCAAGGGGGAGTGTCGGCCACCCGGCCGACGATGATCCCGTGTAACTTAGGTTGCGTTTTGTCGTCGGTGAAGAATTCGAAGCGGTGGTCGAATCGGCCCGGCGTGCCACGGAACTTGAGTTCGATTTCCACTTCGGCGGTGCCGTCGGCCGGCACGGTCACCGGCAAGTTCTGGGTCGTCGTGCAGCTACAACTGACGCTCCCGCCGATGATTCGCACGTCCTTCGAGCTGGCATTCGTCACCGTCACCGAGAGCCGCTTGACCGTCCCGACTGGTTCCTCGCCCGCATCGAGCACGCCGGATCGCAGGGCCACCGTCCGACCTTGCCATTTGGCCAGAAGTTTTTCTCCGAGGGAACCGTTGGCAATCACTGCCGACACGACTGCGACCACTGACAAAGTGCCGACTGCCGCCAGTGTGCCGCGATTCTCGAACCATTTGACGGCTGGGCGGAACACCACCAATAGCCCGAGGGCCACCAGATTCAACGCGGCCGTCCAGCCGGGATGGACTTGGAAACTACCGAAACAGCCGCAATCGCTTTGTCCACGAATGACTGCGGTAATACTCAGTGCGGA
>JANXWE010000032.1 GCA_025351325.1 Fimbriiglobus sp. | reverse complement strand
TACTGATCGAGTGCCGATTTCGTTTTCGCCAGCCCCTCGCTGAGTTGCTTGGGGTTGCCGGCACCCGAATTCACTAAGTACTGGGCTGACTTAGTGTCACTCTCGAATTGGCGGAAGGTCTGTTCGGCTTCAAACTGGCGGAGTCGTTCATACCGTGCCGAATAGGCGTAGCCGCCACCCGCCATCACGGCGATGGCCACCACGCCCAAGGTCGCGTTCGAGGTCATCAACGGATGCCGGCGGCTCCAATTGTGGAAGCGTTCGCGGTACGATGGCTCCGGTGCGATTCTGAGCGGTTGGTAGGCGAGATACCGGTCGAGATCGTCGCGCAAATCGGGCGCTGTTTGATACCGACGAACGGGATTGGGATTCAAACAAGTGCGAACGATCGATTCCAACGCCGGCGAAATATCCCGGCTCAGGGGACGCAATTCCGGTGCGCCGGCCTGCCGCTCGGCAATCAGCTTGGGAATTTCGTCTTCGATCGACCCCGTCGGCGCCCGGAATGGGTAACGGCCCGTCAACAGTTCAAACAGCACAATTCCCAACGCGTAGACGTCGCTGCGAGCATCGGCCTGCGGTAAGCCGGTGCGAAGTTCTTCCAAATGCTCCGGGGCCATGTACGGAACAGTACCGGCGACGACTGCGCTGGCGAGAGTCGTCCGCAACTTCAAATCTTCGGCAATCCCGAAGTCCAGCAACATCGGTTGACCGTAATCGGTGATCAGCACGTTGGCCGGTTTGATGTCGCGGTGCAGCAAGCCACGTTCATGGGCGTGGGCGAGACCGTCCGCTAGGCGGGCACCAAGCCAACAAATCGCTCGGACGTAACTCTCGCGGGACAGTAGCGTTAAGATGGAGTCGGTTTGCGATTCGACTCTTGGCAGAGCAGCGGGATCGAGATCTTCTGATTCGGCCGGCTCGGCATTGTTATGAGTCGGCTTCGACATGTTCTGGAGCGTTTCCACCAATTCACGCCCCGTGGCCGGGAGGTGGTTCAACGCACGGTAACGCTTCAGCAGGTCGGCCATGGTCGTCGAACCGAAATAAGGCATGCAGACGCCTTGGAGCAGGCCCGTACGATGCATCGAATAGACCGGAACGATATTCGTGTGTTGGAGTTGCGCCAAGGCCCGCGATTCGCCCGTGAGGTCGGCCGAAACCTTCAGGGCAACCGGGCGACCGGCCAATTCCGGCTGCGTGGCGAGGAAGACCCGTCCGAAAGCACCACGCCCCAATTCGCGCACCAGTTGAAATCCGAAGATTTCCCCGCCCGCTACCGGCAAGAGCTTCAAAGCCTCTTCGAGCCGCGCGGCCCCGGAAAATTCGCGTGGCAACGGGGTTTGGTTCCCCAATTGATTGGCTTCATCCAGGGGAATCGCCCCCACCCAATTTTGACGCGTCTCGAAATGCGGCGCCGAATCGGCACCTTCGTTCGGAGCTTGCAGCGAAATCATGGGTGAGACTCTCGGCGAGCCGACTTTGACGGTCGGGCAACTCAGGGAGGGCGATGAAATGGAGACTACTTCACAAAATCCACCCAGGCTTTGGTCGCAGCCGCTCCTTTGCATGACACCGGATTAAGTTTTTGAAGAACTGTCGGCCCGAATTCAGAACGGATCATCAATTGCAAGCGAATCGCGTCGAGAGCGATGGGAAATCGATCTCGAAGTTAGCGCAATTTTGGCGGAAAAATAATCGGAAAAATCCGGACAGTTTCACCAACTTACGCCAATTGTCGTTCTAAATCTTCACCATTGACGAGTGTTTTCATTCCAGGCCAATCCTGTTTCGGATACCGGCCGATGTCCACTCTCCACCAACTATGGGGTGCAACGTGTTCCAGAGTAAGAGCAACAGCAAGGTCATCTTAAACCTGACCGGGCTGGAAGATCGGACCAATCCTGCGGTGGGCGATCCGTACATTCCGCCACCGCCGCCACCACCCGTCGTCGTCGTGATTCACGTTCCAATTATTTTGCCACCTACGCCGCTTCAAGGCGGTCAATCCAACACGATCTCCGTCATCTAATTTCTTTCCCAGAGGTGTTCCATGTTTCGGAGTCAAAGCAACAGCAAGGTCATCTTGAACCTGACCGGGCTGGAAGATCGAACCAATCCTGCGGTGGGCGATCCGTACATTCCGCCGCCGCCGCCACCGCCACCCGTCGTCGTGATTATTGTTCCGATCGTGCTGCCGCCCTGCGCGCCGCACACCGGTTCACGGAATGCCTAACCGGCGAAAATCTTGAGAGCAGCTGCCCCTCCAGCTTCTTTCTTGAATCCTGACCCCCACGAGGAGTTAGGTTAAACTCGACAAGATTGCCGTCCCCCCCGGCATCTCTCGACATTTCTCACTTCCCTGCCAGAAACCCAGCTCACGACCACAAATTCACCTGCCAGTCTGGCACCTGTCGATGCGACGGTTGCGCAACTCACGTTCCAAATCGATGTAATTCAGTAGTTTACGTCAACTGGCTTTTGCGGCACAACGGTTGCTTGGTCAGTCTCCACTGTTTAAGCTCTGACCACCTAGGAGTCGGTTCCCAAATGGCCTCCAAACAACTTGCTTTCGCCGACGACGCTCGTCAAAAGCTCCTCGCCGGGGCCTCCAAATTGGCCCGGGCCGTCCGCAGCACACTCGGGCCACGCGGCCGCAACGTGATCCTCGACAAAGGCTGGGGCGCCCCGACGATCACCAAAGACGGCGTCACCGTCGCCGAAGACATTGACCTGAACGACCCGTTTGAAAACATGGGCGCGCAACTGGTCAAAGAAGCCGCCTCGAAGACGAGCGACATTGCCGGTGATGGTACGACCACCGCGACCGTGCTCGCCGAATTCATCTTCCGCGAAGGTTTGAAGTCGGTCGCCGCCGGTGGTGACCCGATGTCACTGGTTCGCGGAATTCAAATCGCTGTCGAAAAAGTCGTCGAAGAGCTGCACAAGCTGGCCGACCCGATCGACCCGAAAGACATGAAGGCCATCACCGAAGTTGCCACGATTTCGGGGAACAACAACAAGGAAATCGGTGCCAAACTCGCCGAAGCGATGAAAAAGGTTGGCGCTAGTAACGGCGTCATCACCATCGAAGAAGGCAAAACGCCGGAAACCGAAGTGCAAGTCGTTCAAGGAATGCAGTTCGACCGCGGTTACCTGTCGCCACACTTCGTGAATAACCAAGAGTCGGTCACCTGCGAGTTCGACAACCCCTACATCTTGATCTTCGAAGATAAGATCAGCAACGTGAAGTCGCTGATCCCACTGCTTGAACTCGTCGCTAATAAGCAAAAAGCACCGCTCGTCATCATCGCCGAAGACATCGAAGGCGAAGCCCTCGCGACCTTGGTGCTGAACAAGCTCAAGGGCGTGCTGACCGTGTGCGCCGTCAAAGCCCCCGGCTACGGTGATCGCCGCAAAGCCATGCTCGAAGACATTGCCGTCCTCACCGGCGGCGAAGCCATCTTCAAGGATCTCGGCGTCCAACTCGAAAACATCACCCTCGAGCAGCTCGGCCGGTGCAAACGCATCCGCATCGACGCCGAGAACACCACCGTCACCCAAGGTGCCGGGGATAAGAAAGCCGTCGAAGGCCGCGCGGAACTGATCCGCAAGGAAATCGGCAAGACAGAAAGCGAATACGACCGCGAGAAGCTGCAAGAGCGTCTGGCGAAGCTCGCCGGGGGCGTCGCGGTGATCAAAGTCGGTGGCGACACCGAAACCGAAATGAAGGAGCGCAAAGCCCTTTACGAGGACGCCCACGCCGCGACCAAGGCCGCGATCGAAGAAGGCATCGTCGCCGGCGGTGGCGTGGCTTTACTTCAAGCCCGCAAGGTGCTCGACAAGTTGAAATTGACCGGTGATGAAGCACTCGGCGTCCGCGTGCTCTTCCGGGCACTCGAAATGCCGTGCCGCATGATCGCCGAGAACGCGGGCAAGGACGGCACCGTCGTCGTCGCCAACATCGCCAAGAGCAAAGAGAAGAACTTCGGCTATAACGCCGACAGTGACGAATACGAAGACATGCGCAAAGCCGGCATCGTCGACCCAGTGAAAGTCACCCGCAGCGCCCTCCAAAACGGGGCCAGCGTCGCCTGCCTGTTGCTCACCACCGAAGGTATGATCGCCGACATCCCCGAGCCAAAAGCCGGTGGCGACGATCACCACGATCACGGTGGCGGCGGCATGGGTGGGATGGGCGGCATGGGCGGAGGAATGGGTGGTATGGGCGGCATGATGTAACCGATTGTGGATTTGGGATTGCGGATTTCGGATTTGAAATCGGCGATCCCACCTCCGCATCTTTCCGCGCTCGATTGATCGATTCATAAAATCCGAAATCTCAAATCCGAAATCCGAAATTCCAACGAGAGTGTTCCATGGCCAAAGAATCGAAAGCCCCTGTTGCCCTGACCCTGAAGCCGCTCGACGACCGCATCGTCGTCGAAGCGAGCAGCGCCGACGAGAAGACCGCCGGTGGAATTCTGTTGCCGGACACGGCCAAGCAGAAGCCCCAGCAAGGTAAAGTCATCGCCGTCGGGCCGGGCCGGCTGCTAGAAAGCGGCACCCGCATCGCACTCGACGTCAAAGTCGGCGACGTCGTCATGTATGGTAAGTACAGCGGCAGCGACGTGGAAGTGAACAGCGTGGAATACAAGATCATGCGCGAGAGCGACGTCCTCGCCAAGCTCGCTAAATAACCTTAATTCGAACAATACATTTTCACCACAGAGTCACAGAGAACACAGAGACAATACAGAGATAGAAATAAGGGTGTGCGTTATTAGCCCCTCCTTATCTAATTGTTGCTTTCTCGTTTTTATCTCTGTGCTCTCTGTGACTCTGTGGTGAAAAATTCCGGAGTATTCCCACCATGGCCAAGCAACTACTTTACACCGACGATGCTCGCCGCAAGCTCCTGCACGGGGCTGAAAAGCTGGCCAAGGCCGTCGGCATTACGCTCGGGCCAACCGGCCGGAACGTCATCATTGACAAATCATTCGGTGGCCCCACGGTCACCAAAGACGGCGTGACGGTCTCCAAGGAAATCGAACTGGCCGACCCGTTCGAAAATATGGGGGCCAAGCTCGTCAACGCGGTCGCCCAGAAGACCTCGGACACCGCCGGCGACGGTACCACCACCGCCACCGTGCTCGCCTTGGCGATCTACCAGGAAGGCCTGCGGAACATCACCGCCGGGGCCAACCCAACGGGCGTCAAGAAGGGCATCGAGAAGGCCGTGGACAAGGCCGTCGAGTACCTCGAAGGGACGCTGACCAAGCGCTTGACGAAGAAGGAAGAGATGGCGCAGGTGGCGTCGATCTCCGCGAACAACGACCCGAAGATCGGCGAGCTGATGGCCGAAGCGTTCAGCAAGGTCGGCAAGGACGGCGTCATCACCATCGAAGAAGGAAAGACGTCGGACACGCAGCTCGAGTTCGTCGAAGGGATGCAGTTCGACAAGGGCTACGTTTCGCCGTACTTCGTGGTCAACACCCCGGACATGAAGTGGGAAGCCGAGAAGCCGTACATCTTGCTCTACGAGAAGAAACTCAGCAACGTCCGCGAGTTCCTGCCGCTGCTCGAGAAGATCGCCGGTACTCGTCGCCCGCTGTTGATCATTGCGGAAGACGTTGAGGCCGAAGCGCTGCAAATGCTGGTGGTGAATAAGCTCCGCGGCCTCATCGAAGTCTGCGCCGTGAAGGCCCCCGGGTTCGGGGATCGTCGGAAGGCCATGCTCGGCGACATCGCCGTCCTCACAGGCGGCACGTTCATCAGCGACGACTTGGGCATCAAGCTCGAAAACGTCGAACTCGAACACCTCGGAGAAGCCGACCAAGTGTCGGTCGAGAAGGAAAACACCACGATCATCTGCGCGAAGCTCGACAAGGATCGCGAGAAAGAAATCGAAGCTCGCGTGGCCCAGATCCGCACGCAGATGGAACAGACCGAGAGCAGCTACGACAAAGAGAAGTTCACCGAGCGTCTGGCGAAGCTCGTCGGCGGCGTGGCGATCATCAAAGTCGGGGCGGCGACCGAAGCCGAAATGAAGCAGACCAAAGGCCGCATCGAAGACGCGCTGCACGCAACCCGCGCCGCCGTCGACAAGGGGATCGTCGCCGGTGGCGGCACCGCCCTGCTCCGCTGCATTCCGATCATCGAAGCCCTGGCTGAGAAGCTCAAGGGCGACGAGAAGATCGGGGCGGAAATCGTGGCCCGGGCGTTGGTCAAACCGATCCGCACCATCGCCGAAAACTGCGGCGAAGACGGCGCCGTGATCTGCGACGAAGTCATGACCCGCGGCGACAAGAACTTGAACATCGGCTACAACGCCAACACCGGCGAGTACGTCGATATGATCAAGGCGGGTATCTTGGATCCATTCGTGGTGACGAAGTCGGCCCTCACGAACGCCGCCAGCATCGCCGGGTTGATGTTGACGACCGACGTGATGATCACGAAAATCGAAGAAGACCACGACAAGCCGAAACGGATCTCCGGGGCGATCTCGTAGACCCGCGGATGGCGGCGTTCCAAAAGAGGCACAGAGACACTGCGGAAGAATGAACTGTTCTTCCGTCAGTCTTTGTGCTTTTTTCCGTTCGACGTTTTTGGACACGCCGTGTCGTAGAATGAAAGTAAAAGTGGAGAATTGAACATGCACCACACTGCTTTGCGAGAAAACTTGCGGAAACAGCCGTTCCAGCCGTTTCGTATCATTTTGTCCAACGGTAGCCAATACGAAATCCGTAGCCCGGAATGGATGATGGTCACCGGGATGACAACTGCCATCGGTATTCCTGGCGAATCGGGCGATGGCGACTTGCTGCGACTGATCGACAATGCGCATATCAATGAACTGACCCCGTTGCCGGAGATTGCTGCGTCGAAAACGGCATAGTTTACACTGTTTTTCGAGTAAACCCGTGGTTCATTCTTGATTCGTTGAGCCGAGACCCCCATGGCCAAGAAGCGCGATTATTACGAAGTCCTCGGCGTCGAAGTGACCGCCGATGAATCCCAGATCAAAGTGTCGTACCGCCGGCTCGCGCTGCAGTTCCACCCGGATCGCAACGCCGGCGACGAAGCGGCTTCCGTGAAGTTCAAGGAAGCCACCGAGGCGTACGAAGTGCTGGCCGATAAAGAGAAGCGGTCCCTCTACGACCGTGGCGGTCATGCCGCGGTGGATGGTTCACGCGGGGGTGGCGGAGGCGGATATGCCCAGACCGTCGACTTGGGCGACCTTCTCGGTGGATTGTTCGGGGGACTGTTCGACGGCGGTGGCGGAGGCGGTCGACGCAAAGCCGGGCCTCAACCGGGCCGCGATGTCCAGATCGTGCTCGATATCGAACTCGTGGAAGCGGCACGGGGCGTGAAGAAGACCGTCACGATTCAACGAGAAGATCATTGCGAAAAATGCAACGGCACCGGTGCCAAGCCCGGAACGAAACCGACGAATTGCAAACGCTGCGGCGGGCAAGGCGTCGTGATCCAACAGCAGATGTTCATGCGCGTGCAGACGGCCTGCCGGGCCTGCAACGGCCAGGGGGTGATCGTCACCGATCCGTGTACGCAGTGCCGGGGCAATTGCCGCGTCGTTGGCAAACGCACCATCGAAGTGGAGATCCCGCCGGGTGTCGATACCGGGGATCGAATCCGTTATCAGGGGCAAGGCGACGCGGGCGATGCCGGGGCACCCCGGGGCGATTTGGAGTTCGCCGTGCGGGTGCGCGAGCACAAGTTTTTCGAGCGCGACGGCACCAATTTGGTCTGCCAGTGGCCGGTCACCTTCGCGCAAGCGGCACTCGGTGGCCCCATCGAAATCCGCACCCTCGTCGGCGAGAAAGTGAAGTACGAACTGCCGCGCGGCGTGCAATCGCACGACGTGATTAAGCTCGCGGGCCACGGGATGCCCGGTCGGCGCGGCAGTCGCAAAGGCGACCTCATGGTGCAGATTTTGGTCGATACTCCGCAGCGACTTTCGCCCGAGCAAGAGAAGCTGTTCCGCGAGCTCGCCGAGCTAGAAAAATCGGATGTCGGCCCGCTGCCGAAGAAGAGCATCTTCAGCAAGTTGAAGGATTTATTCGTCCCCGAAGAGACTCCGACCAAACCGGAGAATGAGCCGAAATGACGCCCGCCGAAACGCCCGAAGAATCGAACGCGACCCCCGGCCCTTCGCAGGTTGTGCTGCAAGCCAAGGTCGACCAACTCGACAAGCAAGTGAACGACTACAAGCTGCTGCTCGCCGAGATGCAGACGTCGAGTCGGCGGCTGCGCGAAGACGCGGACAAACAGAAGAAGTACGTTTCCGAGCCGGTGGTGCGCGATCTCCTCGCGGTGATCGACACACTCGAGCGGGCCTCCACCGAAGCGACCAAAGCCGGCGACACCGGGCCACTGAGCCAGGGTGTCTCGGCGACCATCGGTGTCTTTCTCGACGTGCTGAAACGTCACGGTGTGAAACGGATCGAGACGCCCGCCGGTTCACCGTTCGACCCGAATTTGCACATGGCGGTGATGGAGCAGCCGACCAACGACATGGAACCCGAAGCGGTATTTCGGGTGTTGTCCGAAGGTTACATGCTGCACGACCGCATCCTTCGGCCAACCACGGTTGTCGTCGCCAGTGCCCCACCCGCCGGCGCGTGAGCTTAGATTTTGACAAAGAGTTTCTGACGGTACATCCACGTCAGGATGATCCAGTAAAGGCAGAGGATCAAGCCGCCCCGGATCAGCGATTGGTACTCGGGGCCGGCGATATCGTAGAGCCGGAAGTCCCATTTGCGCTCGAACATCGCGAAGTGGGTATCGAAGGATTGCACCAGCCATCCTTCGGCCAAGTGAGAAAAGGCGTAAATGAAGATCGAATTCGCACCGATCACGATCAGGGGCAGTGCTAGAATTCGCAGCGGCAACAAGTCAAACAGCACCACGAACGCGGCGAGCATCAGGAAGCAGATTCCACCGCTGTAGAGCACCCAAGCCGGCGTCCACAATTTCTTGATGTTTGGACAGATCCCCAGGGCGTCCAAGCCGTAACCGGCTCCCAGAGCCAGCACACCGGTGCCGAGCATCCGCAACAGTACCAACCTCGAAATGCCAGCCGATTTCATCCACGTCCCCGCGATCAGCCCGAGGATCATCGTGGCCAGCGTGGGGATGAAACTGAGCGTGGCGTAGCCACCACCATTGAAGCGAAATTCGCTGTCTCGGGGGAAGAGATTCAGGAACCACGTGTCGAAATCCCAAGCCAAGTTGCTGTTCAAATTCCAATGGGCGGCCAGACCAGTGGCGTGGTGCGGCCAGGTCGCCGGAACACCGACGGCGGCGTAATCGAAGTCGGCGGGTGGCGCCGGATACGCCACAAACGCTCCCCAATAGACGACGAGAATCGCACCGAAAGCGACCCAGTGCCAGACCGGTCGGGCGTAGCCCAGCAGGAATAAGAAGAAGTACCCCAAACCGATTTGCGAGAGGGTATCTTCGAAGGTGAAGTTGGTCAGTTTTCGACCGTCGGAGCGGAGGAAAATCCCCAGAGCAATTAAGGCGAACGACCGCCAGGCTGCATGGAACAACGACCGGGACACCCCTTGGGCGGCACGGCTCGCCAACGAGAACGGCAACGCCACACCGACGAGGAACGAGAACGAGGGTTGAATGAGGTCGTGCAGTGAGCAACCACGCCACGCTACATGTGACGTGTGGAACTTCACCGCCTGCCAAACCCCACTCTCGGGGAATCGTTCGGCACCCCGTGCCAGCGGCAGGCACTCGGCTAGCATCAGGAACATCACGAAACCGCGGTACGCATCGATCGAGGAGATTCGCCGCGGTTTACTATCGGTTGAAGTCGGTGCCGAGGGCATGAGCATGCTCCGAATCGTCGGGTCGAACTTAGCTCTGTAACCGCTTTCGGAAGATCACTTGGTCGTCGCCGTCGCTGTAGAAATCGCGGATGATCCCGGCCTGTTCGTAACCGTGCTTGATGTAAAATTGACGGGTCAATTCGTACGTCGGCAACCCCGATGTTTCGATCAACAGCAAGCGGCCACCCGCCTCGGTGATTTCCGTTTCGACATACTGCAACAGTTGTGTACCGATGCCACGGGCTTGTATCCCCTTGGTCACCAAGATCCAGTACATATGCCAAGTGCCGGCGGTCATCGGCGTCGGTGCGAAGTAAGTGAACCCGACCGGCTGGCCATCGACTTCAAAACTGAGGGCGTCGTGGCCAAGCCCGCAATTGCCCGCGTGGAATTCGGTCAGCAACTCGCGCAGGTTGTCCAGCTCGAGGGGTTTGAAGACGTTCGTCCCCCCGGCGATGCGGACCAACTCTTCGGTCTCGGTTTCGAGCGCGGCGCGAATCATGGTGCAAGTTCCCGTCAGGATTCCGCAGTTAACTCTCCATCAATAGGCGCATCGGGTCGCTGAAGAGCTGCACCAACCGGCTCGTGAAGCGGGCGCCGTCGGCCCCGTCGACGACGCGGTGGTCGTAGGTCAGGCTCAGCGGCAGCATCAGCCGGGGGACGATGGCGTTGTCCTTCACCACGGCCTGCATGCTCGACCGGCACATCCCCAGAATCGCCACTTCGGGGTAGTTCACGATCGGCGTGAAGCTGGTGCCACCGATGCCGCCGAGGTTGGTGATGGTGAAGGTGCCACCGCGCATTTCGTCAATGGACAATTTGCCGGCGCGGGCTTTCTCCGCCAAGGTCTGCACCTCGGTGGCGATGTCGCGGACACTCTTTTTGTCGGCGTCTTTGATCACGGGCACCACGAGTCCCCGCTCCGTGTCGACGGCGATGCCGATGTGGAAGTACTTCTTGTAAATCACCTCGCCGGCGTTCATGTCGTAGCTGGCGTTGAAGTTCGGGAACTCCTTGAGCGCCGCGACGCAGGCCTTCACGGCGAGCACGGTCCAGGTGATTTTCGGTGCCCCCTTCGGCAGCGTTTCGACGATGCGCTTCCGCCCCGCTTCGAGGTCGGTGATGTCGGCGAGGTCGTTCTGGGTGACCATCGGCATGGTGCGCCAAGCGACCGTCAGGTTCTTGGCGATGGTCTCGCGGATCTTGGCGACCGGCTTGCGTTCGACTTCGCCGTACTTGCTGAAGTCGGGCAGGGCCGGCAGGGTGAACGCGTTCACGATACTACCGCTGATGGGGCCGGAGCCGCCGGATTTCGCAGCGGTGCGCTCGGTGCGAACGAATCCCTTCACGTCATCGAGCGTGACGCGCCCACCACGCCCCGACGCTTTGACGCCGAGGAGGGCGACGCCGAGTTCACGGGCCAAGCGACGAGTCGCCGGGCCGGCGGGGGTCAGGTCTTTCTTGCCGTTGGCGAGCCGGGGTGCGTCAGCCCCCGGATTCTGTACGACAGATGAAGCAACCGGAGACTGTTCGACGGAAGCGACTGCTTTCGCCGGGGCTGCGGTCGACTTCGTCTCGCGGATAACGTTTGCCATTAAGATGGCGACCACGCTGCCGACAGCAATTTTATCCCCGGCTTTCACTTTGATTTCTTGCACCGTACCGGCGACTTCGCTCGGCACTGGCATCGACGCTTTATCGGTTTCCACGTCAAGAATTTCTTGGCCGACGGCGATGGTGTCGCCCGCTTTGATCTTCACAGAAATCACGGTTGCCGAGTCGATCCCTTCGCCAAGATCGGGCAGTTTGAATTCGAATCGTGCTGGTGAGGCGGTTGTCGGTGGCGGCGCTGTGGGGATGGGAGCGGCCGCTGCTTTCTCGGGGGCCACGCTCGACTTCGTCTCGCGGCCAACCGGTTTTGCCACGCCGTTGCCACTGAATGTCAGCAGTACGCCGCCGATGGAGACTTTGTCGCCGGGTTTGACTTTGATCTCGCCGATAGTGCCTGCGGCTTCGCTCGTCACGGGTACGGAAGCTTTATCGGTCTCGACGTCGACGAGATCCTGCCCGACCGTGACGATGTCGCCCGGTTTCACCCGCACGGCAACGACGGTCGCGGAATCAATACCTTCGCCGAGATCTGGCAAGACGATGTTCATAGTGTTTCCGAGGAACCGGCCAATCGGGTGGGATCGCTCACACTCAGGCCGGGAATGTTCTGAAAATCTTTGAGATTGCGGGTGGCGAGTTCACCACCGTGGAGGATCGCAGTTCCGGCGATGATGCTGTCGCCCAAGGACATTTTCTTCTGCTGCTTCAGCCGGATCGCTTCGTCGAGCACGGGGTCGGTGATCGCGATCACTTCGAGTTCTGCGAAGAGGCGATTTAGAATCGACAGCTCTTCCTCGGTCATGTCCCGATATCCCATAACTTCGACTCGACTGACCGCAGATACCGACAGCGGAGCTTCCAGGAGCCAATCGAGAATTTCGACGTGACTGGTTTTGGATGCGAGGATGATCAAGTTGCTGTCGACGATCATTCTTCGCGTCCTTCGAGGGGGCGATCCTTGCGGATCTCGCGCTGCCATTCGACCGGATCTACAATGTCGTCGAACGTCCCCCGCCGAGCCAATTCTTCAAACAACACCCGCAGCTTCCGCTTGTTGTTCGGATCGACGGTCGGTGGACGCGTCGGCACAACAACCTCGACTGGGATACGCTCGTTCTCGGGCAGTGGCGGGGCGCCGTTCGGCCCCCACGTGATCACGCCGTTTTCCAGCATCGCCGGGAATACGTTGTTCATCGCTGATCCTCCCGTTGATTCAATTATACTGTCCACGGCGCTGGGGCGTCCGGGTTGATTCCGAGGTCGATGATCGCTTGCTTCACCACACTGCGGTCGATTTCCTTGCGTTCGGCCAAGGCATAGAGTGCGGCGATGGTCACGTGCTCGGCGTCCACTTCGAAGAACCGGCGAAGGTTCTTACGGGTTTCGCTCCGGCCGAAACCGTCGGTGCCCAGCGACGTCAAGCGGTCGTCGAGGAACGGCCCGACTTGCTCGGCCAACGTTCGCATGTAGTCGCTGCTGGCGATGATCGGCCCCTTGGTCCCGGCGAGCACTTTGCGCACATACGCCGTCTTCACGTCGGCTGTCGGGTGCAAGCGGTTGTGCCGTTCGCAGGCAATCGCATCCCGGCGGAGTTCTTGGTAACTCGTGGCGCTGTATACGGTACTGGCCACGCCGTATTTCTCGGCGAGGATGTTCTGCGCTCGCAGCACATCGTTCAAAATCACACCGCTGCCGAGCAGTTGCACCGTGTGCTTGGCGTTGGGCGGGGTGACGGTGCGGAACGGGTACAACCCGCGGACGATTCCCTCGCGAACGTCTTCGCTCGGCATCGCCGGCATGTCGTACGCTTCGTTGTAGACCGTCAGGTAGTAGAACTCTTCGATGTTCTGCACGAACATCCGGTTGATGCCGTGCTCGATGATCACGGCCAATTCGTAGGCGAACGCGGGGTCGTACGCCCGGCAGGTCGGGATCGTCAGCGCGTTCAGGTGGCTATGGCCATCTTCGTGCTGGAGTCCTTCACCGTTGATGGTCGTCCGGCCAGCGGTGGCCCCCATGAGGAAGCCACGACAGCGTGCATCGGCGGCGGCCCAGACCAAGTCGCCGACACGCTGGAAGCCGAACATGCTGTAATAAATGTAGAACGGAATCGTGTTCACACCGTGGGTGCTGTACGCCGTGCCGGCCGCGATGAAGCTGGCCATACTGCCGGCCTCGTTGATCCCCTCTTGCAGAATCTGGCCGGTCGTGCTTTCGAGGTACGCCGTTGATGTCCCCATGTCGACGGGGCGGTATAACTGCCCTTTGCTGCTATACATGCCGAACTCTTTGTACATCGGCGGCATGCCGAAGGTTTGACCTTCGTCGGGCACAATCGGCACCACGAACTTGCCGATGTTCTTGTCGCGCATGACCCCCTTGGCCATGAGATCAACCCAGGCCAGCGTCGTCGAACGGGGCTTGATCGTCGCGGCGTAGAGACCCTCGAACGACTTGCGTTCCGGCGGCAAGCTCGGCGTGAATTCCTTACGCCGGCTCGGGTTGAACCCGCCGAGGGCTTGACGGCGCTCCATCAAGTATTTCATCTCGGGGCTATCGGGTGCCGGTTTGAAGAAGGGAACGTCGGCGAGTTGTTCATCAGTGAAAGGCAGTTCGAAGCGATCGCGGAAGACGCGGAGGGCAGCGATGAGTCGCTTCGATTTCTTCTGTTCGTCCGAAAGGTTCGGGTCGGCTTCAATCGGCCCGGCCAGCATCTTCAGTTGGTGCGTCGTGTTCTTGCCTTCTCCACCGTCGCCGGGAATGCCATAGCCTTTGACCGTCTTGACCAGAATCACCGTCGGCTGGCCCTTGCAATCGATGGCCGCTTTGTACGCCGCATAAACTTTCAGTGGATCGTGACCACCGCGGCGGAGGTTGGCAATTTGCTCGTTACTGAGATGCTCGACCATCGCTTGCAGTTCGGGACTGTTGAAGAAATGCTCGCGGATGAACTGTCCGCCTTTGACGACGTACTCTTGGTATTCGCCGTCGACCACTTCCATCATCCGGCGCTGCAAGGCCCCGGTATAGTCGGCTTTAATCAGTTCGTCCCAGCCGGTGCCCCAGACCACTTTAATCACGTTCCAGCCAGCCCCGTGGAACAGGCCTTCAAGTTCTTGGATAATTTTACCGTTGCCGCGCACGGGGCCGTCGAGCCGCTGCAAATTGCAGTTGATGACCCACGTCAAGTTGTCGAGTTTTTCGCGGGCCGCCAAAGTAATGCAACCGAGCGATTCCGGTTCATCGCACTCGCCGTCGCCGAGGAATGCCCAGACCCTAACGTCGTCCGTCTTGGCCAAGCCGCGGTCCCGCAGGTAGCGATTGTAGCGGGCGTGGTAGATGCTCATGATTGGGCCGAGGCCCATCGACACGGTCGGGTACTGCCAGAATTCGGGCATGAGCCACGGGTGCGGGTAGCTGCTGAGGCCGCCGCCCGGTTGGAGTTCTTGGCGGAAGTTGGTCAGTTGCGTTTCGTTCAACCGTCCTTCAAGAAACGCACGGGCGTACGGGCCGGGGCTGGCGTGCCCTTGGAAAAAGACGACGTCGCCGGGGTGGTTCGCCGTGCGGCCTTTGAAAAAGTGATTCTGGGCCACTTCGTACAAGGTCGCGGCGCTGGCGAACGTGCTGATGTGCCCGCCGACGTTGGTGTTCTTGTTCGCCTTCAACACCATGGCCATGGCGTTCCAGCGGACGATCGATTTGATTTTGCGTTCGAGTTCGCGGTTGCCGGGAAAGCGCGGTTGATCTTCCGGCTGGATCGTGTTGACGTAGCCCGTGGTGATGCCGCTCGGCAGTTTCGTCCCCGCTTTGCTGGCCACTGCCAGGAGTGTTTCGAGCAAGAACTGGGCGCGATCCGGGCCTTGGTGCTTAATGACGGCTTCGAGGGAATCGAGCCATTCGGCTGTTTCGAGCGGGTCGGCATCTACGGGGAGTCGGCCCTTGGCGAGCACGTCGGGGTTGGCGTGCATAATCTTCTAACCTCTTCAATATGGGCCAGTCGGCAAACGGGTTCGGCCGCGGGTGCAAGCGTTTCGTGTATTATCAAGATAGAAAAGCCGTTCGGACGCGTCTACGGGGGTGGCCGGGTGCTACCCCGCCGAAACGTGTTCTGGTGTGGAAAGTTGGGACGTGACGTACGCTTTTCCTAAGATTTTGACTCCGAACGCACCGGTGGCACCATGAACGAAAAAATTGCCCTCGGCCTCATCATCGGCGGGGTCGCACTCGCCGCACTCGCCCACGTTTGGCTCTTGATCCGGGCCTTCCGCACGTCGATCATTTGGGGGGTTGTTTCGCTGCTCATCCCGTTCGGGCTAATCGTATACGGCTTGCTCCATTTCCGCAGAAGTTGGGCACCCCTGTCGCTCGGGTTGATCGGAGCCGGCATGGCCGCCACGCCGCTGGTAGTCAGCAAGTTGAACCCGGTCGAGATCGACACCACGATCAAAGTCGAAGAAAAAGCGGCGGAGAAAGACCGGTCGGCCGGGGTGCGCATCACATTGACCGGGGCCGGCCGCGACCAATATGCGAAACTCGTTGAGGCGAGGAATGTCACGGTGGTGCAGTGGGCCAATGCGGATGTCACCGATGGGGACGCCGAGGTGCTCTTCAGCATGGAAGCGCTCGAAGAGATCGACCTGGCTTCGACACAGATCACCGATGAGACCGTGCTCCACTTCGCCGAGATGAAGACTTTGAAAGTCATCAAGATCCAAAACACCAAAGCGACTCCGGCGAGCGTGGTGAAGCTGCTGGAGCTTCCGAACTTGCGCGAGCTTGACGTACGCGGACTCAAAGTGCCCGGAAAACTGTTACGCGATTGGAAAGACAAAGACCGCGACAACCGCAAGTTCGCCAACTAATCAGAAAGTTATCATGCCCTACGAACTGACCGAAGATGCGTTCGGAGACTTGAAGAATGCGGCGGCACTCGCGGCCGCCTCGCAGTTCGCTTACTACCCGCAAGAGCAAGCGGCCGAGTCGTTCCAAGCCGAATTTGGCATGACGGCGAAACTGATCAGCGTCAATAACACCCAGGCCTATGTCGCCCACAACGATGGCCACCTCATGGTGGCATTCCGTGGTAGTGAAGGCCCGACCTCGATTGATGGCTTGAAGGATTGGTTCCTCACCAACGCCCTCAATCTTTTGATTCTCCCCGAGGGGCCGCTGTCGACGGAGTTCCTCGCGGCCGGGGTCGGGGCACGCTGGCACCAAGGGTTCATCAGCGCGATCCACGACATTTGGGAACCGCTCTTCGCCGAAGTCGATGCGTTGCAGAAGCAGAAGGATCGCGTCTTTTGGATCACGGGGCACAGTCTCGGCGGGGCACTCGCGCTGCTCGGGGCTTGGCTATTCACCCGGAAGACAATGGTGCCACACCAAGTTTACACGTTCGGTGCCCCCATGGTTGGCAACAAAGTGGTGGCGGAGGCGTTCGGCCGGGAACTCGACGGGAAGATCACCCGCGTGGTGAACGCGCCCGACCCGGTACCGCTGCTGCCCATGATTAGCTTGGCCGCGAACGACTTTTTGCATTGCGACAAGCTGTTGATCGTCGGGCCGGCCGAGCAGGCAGCGGACTTACTGAGTTACCTGCACGCCACGGCCGGTGGCGTCGTCGAAGGGGTATTGGCCGGGGATATCCGCGAAAAAGTCTGGGGCGGCATCAAAGAGAAAATCCTGGCCCACTTGCTCGACGACTACCGCAGCCGAATCGGCTGAGAAATTGGTAGACAGATCGCACCTAAACTGGATTCTGTGTCGCACCTAACCCACTTCATTTGAAATCGGAGACCGCCCGCATGAAATCGTTCGCACTCTCGGCGTTGCTGATGTCCGTCGCATCGTTCCAGCCACTCGCCGCTCAAGAGAAAAAGTTGAAGTCACCCGTGGCCGCACTGAAGCCGTATCAGTTCGACTTCCACGGTCAGAAGATCGATGACCCCTACTCTTGGATGAAAGACAAAAAGAACCCGGACGTCATCAGTTATTTGAACGCCGAGAATGCGTACCGTGAGGAACTGACGAACCACCTCAAACCATTTGAAGAGAAGCTTTACAAAGAGATGCTCTCTCACGTCAAGCAGACCGACCTCGGCGTGCCGACGCGCGACAACGGCTATTGGTACTACAGTCGGACGGAAGAAGGGAAACAGTATCCGTTTTACTGCCGTAAAAAAGGGGAACTGGCCGCTGCGGAAGAGATTCTCTTGGATGTCAACAAGCTGGCCGAAGGTCAAAAGTTTTTATCCGCCCAATCCAGCGGGGTCAGCGACGATGGCACACGCTACGCCTACCTGACGGACACCACCGGATTCCGCGAATACTACCTTTCGATCAAAGATTTGCAGACCGGGAAACTGCTCGAAGACAAGTTGGCCAAGATTGCCGGGTTCACCTGGGCCGCCGACGGCAACTCTGTGTTTTACGTCGTCGAAGATGCGGCCAAACGCCCGCACAAGCTCTTCCGCCACTTGATCGGTGAACCGATTGCAAAAGATGTTCTGGTCTATGAAGAGAAGGACGAACTCTACCGTCTCGGCATCCGCCGCACCCACGACAAGAAGTATCTGATTCACTTTTCCGACAGTTCGACCACCTCGGAAGAAAGCATTCTGGATCGCACAACTCCGACCGGCGAGTTCAAAGTCGTTGCTCCACGCACCGAAGGGGTGGAATACACCGTCGATCACCGTGAAGGACTGTTCCACATCCGTACCAATCTTGGTGGGTCGGTCAATTTCAAATGGATGACCTGCTCGGCGAAGGACGTCGATCCCAAAAACTGGAAGCCGTTCGAAGCGTACAAACCATCGGTGTTCCTCGAAGGGATCAGCCTGTTCCAAAATTTCGCGGTGATCACCGAGCGCGAAGCGGGGCTAACCCAGCTCCGGGTGTACGACTTTGCGACCGAGAAATCGCACAGCGTGACGTTCCCAGAACCGAGCTACTCCGTCGGCCTGGGAGGGAATCCGGAATTCGACACGGACACGATCCGTTTCGTTTACACCAGCCTCGTGACACCGCCATCGATTTTCAGTTACAAGCCGTCCACGAAAGAGCGAACGCTTCTGAAGGCCACCGAAGTTCCCGGTGGATTCGACGCCAAGAATTACGTCAGCGAGCGGATCGAAGCGACCGCGCCGGACGGTGTGAAAGTGCCGATGTCGCTGGTCTACAAGAAAGGTTTGGTGAAGGACGGCAAAGCGCCATTGTTCCTGTACAGCTACGGCTCGTACGGACTCAGCACGGATGCCACCTTCAGCGCCAGTCGCCTCGCTTTGCTGGACCGCGGTGTCGTATTCGCCCTCGCCCACATCCGCGGTGGTTCAGATCTTGGGCGGCAGTGGTACATCGACGGTAAACTGATGAACAAAAAGAACACGTTCACCGATTTCATTGCCTGTGCCGACCACTTGGTGAAGGAGAAATACGGGGCACGCGACCGGCTGGCCATCGAAGGCGGCAGCGCCGGGGGACTGCTGATCGGCGCGGTCGTCAACCTACGCCCCGACCTCTGCAAAGTGGCCCATCTCGCGGTGCCGTTCGTCGATGTCATCAACACGATGCTCGACGAATCGCTGCCGTTGACCGTGCAGGAATTCCTGGAGTGGGGCAACCCGAAGGACAGCGCCGCCGGGAAGTACATGCTGGAATACTCACCGTACGATAACTTGGCGAAGAAGGACTATCCGACCATTTTGGTGACCACGTCGCTCAACGACAGCCAAGTGCTGTTCCACGAGCCGACGAAGTACGTGGCCAAGCTCCGGTCGCTGAAGACAGACAAGAACCCGCTGCTGTTGAAGTGCAATATGGACGCCGGCCACGGTGGTGCCAGCGGACGTTATGAAGCGCTGCGCGAGAAAGCCTACGAATACGCCATCATCCTCGAGCAGTTGGGCTTGAAGGAATGAGCAATCGTTCCAAGGGGTTGCGGTTCGCTTCACGCCCTTTGGGACTGCAAAAATGGATCATCCGGAATACACTTGACGTGCGAGTTGATTCCACTCGCACACACTTCCCACTCGGGTGCTTCGCCATGTTCCATCGCCTTTTCGCCGTCGTGTTGTTGACTGGTCTATCGACTCAGTTCACACCGGTCTTCGCCGCCGATGCGGTCATGAAATTCGAGATTTACAAAGACAAAGCCGAGGAATTCCGCTGGCGCTTGAAAGCCACCAACGGGGAGATTCTCGCCACACCGGGCCAAGGGTACAAGAAGATTGCCGACGCCAAGAAGGGTGTCGAAAACGTGATGAAGTGCGGCACCGACGAGAAAATGAAGTTCGAAGTCTACGAAGATGCCAAGAAAGAATTCCGCTGGAAGCTCAAGGCCGGCAACGGCCAAGTCATCGCCAGCGCGAGCGAAGGCTACAAAGCCAAAGCCGACGCCGAGAAAGCGGTGGAGTCGATCAAAGAAGGCGCTGCCAAAGCGGAAGTCGTGGAGTTGAAGGACTGATCCGAATTGCGATCTGTGAAAGAGAACCGATTACGATGCCGAAGATCACGGGACGGCGGGTTCCGCTGTCCCTACCCCGACGATGGATCGTCGACGTCATGCACCTCAGTCGGGGGATGCCGTACTTCGTCGCGGATCGACGGATGAATCTTGCAGAATTGGTGGCGGTTCGTGCCACGCTGGCGAATCCGCCCCCGTGGCCAGCTCTCTTTCTTAAAGCGTTTTCCCTTGTAGCACACCGTCGGCCCGAACTGCGGCGGTCGTATCAACCATTTCCGTGGGCTCACTTCTACGAAGCGGATGTGTCGGTCGCATCGGTGGCCGTGTCCCGCGATTATATAGGGGAATCGGCCGTCTTCTTCGGCTTGCTGCACGCCCCGGATCAACAGTCGTTGGTGCAACTCGATGGTCACCTCCACAATTTCAAAACGAAGCCAGTGGAACAGATCCGCCCATTCGCTCGGTTAATCAAATACACGC
>JANXWE010000030.1 GCA_025351325.1 Fimbriiglobus sp. | reverse complement strand
ACGACCCGCGTCATTGCCCATTCTGCCGGACGCCGAACTCGCGTTTCAATTCGGCGGCGAAGACCCCCAAAGGCTTGCCTCGGGCGCCCGCCTGGACGGCGGCGATGTCATCCCGCAGGTTTTGCAGGAACTCCTCGCGCGTCTCCGTCGTCGGGGGCGGCGGGCAGTCGGCCGGCCACGAGCCGTCCTCGTCGTCGCCGGCCACGTCCAACGCGACCCGCGACCCTTCGGGGATCGCGCCGGGGTCGTCGGGAACGATCACGCCGTTCCGCATGGTGCCGAGTCGAACCATGTCCATCTCCTTAAGATTCAATGGCATCATCGTGCTGGCCGCGGAGCAGCTTCTTCGCGGCCGCGTTCATCAGCAGTTCCGCCAGCGGCAAGGTGGCAGCGCCGAAAGCGTCGACGGCTCGGTGCAGGTCGTCGGCGTCGGTGCCCGCCATCGCGGCTTTGAGGGTCGCGGTGGCCGCGTCGATCCGCGCCCGCTGCTCGGGCGTCAGCTCGGCCCCGGCTTGATCGAGGGCTTTCGCCGTGTGCCGCAAATCGGCGTCCGCTTTGTTTTTATACTCGATGAATCGGCGAGCGCTGAAATCGGCGTGGGCATGATCGACACTTTCCAGCACGAGCCGTTCGACTTCATCTTGGCTCAGACCGTGCGACGCCTTCACTTCGATGATCGCCTGCTGGCCACTGCGCTGCTCTTTGGCCTGCACCCGGAGCATCCCGTTGGCGTCGACCCGGAAGGTCACATCGACCTGGGCCATCTGCGCCGGCATCGGCGGGATGCCCCCCAATTTGAATTGCCCGAGCAATCGACAATCCTGCGTCAGCTCGCGTTCGCCCTGATAGATGTTGATGGTGATCGCCGTCTGGTTGTCCACGAACGTGGTGTAGCGTGTGGTCGCTTGGCAGGGAACGGTACTGTTGCGGTCGATCACTTTGTCGACGACACCCCCGAGGGTTTCGATCCCCAGGGATAACGGAATGACATCCAGGAGCAGGCGATCCCGCCGGCCGCTGGTGAGGATATCGGCTTGCACCGCCGCACCGAGGGCGACCACTTCATCCGGGTTCAAATCGGTGTGTGGTTTGCGGCCGAAAAACGCTTCGACGCGCTGCCGGACGTAGGGGATGCGCGTCGAACCCCCGACGAGAACCACCTCGGCGATGTCGGACGGTTTCAACTTAGCGTCGCGCAGCGCCGCTTGGCACTTGGCCAGCGAACGGTCGATGTGCGGAGCGATGAGGGATTCGAACTCCGTACGGGTGAACGTCCGGCGGTACGCAATCTTGCGTTGCGGGAGGTCGATGACCAATTCCGTGGAGTCCGCCGTCGAAAGGGCCATCTTGGCCCGCTCCGCCGCTTCGCGCAAGTGCTGGAGCAATTCCGCATCGGGTACGAGCTTCAATTCGTTCGACACAATGTCCATGATCGCGCGGTCAAAGTCGTCGCCACCGAGGTAGGTATCGCCGTTGGTGCTGAGAACTTTGAACACGCCGTCGGCCAGCGAGAGAATCGAGCAATCGAAGGTGCCACCACCGAGATCGTACACGGCGATGGTACCCGCATCGGCTTTGTCCAGTCCGTAGGCCAGCGCGGCCGCCGTAGGCTCGTTGACAATGCGGAGCACGTCTAACCCGGCAATTCGCCCGGCATCCCGGGTCGCTTGCCGCTGAGCATCGTCGAAGTACGCCGGCACGGTGATCACGGCTTTCGTCGGATTTCCGGCCCGCTTCCGCACCTCTTGCAAGATCATCGCCGAGAGTTCTTCGGGGGTGTACTCTTTGTCGTCCACCCGCACACGCAGCACCTTGCGACCTGGCTGCACTTCACGTTCGACAATCTGTTGCGGGATGTGCTTCAACTCCCCTTGGAGGTCGGCGAGCGTGCGGCCCATCAGCCGTTTCACGCTGAAGATCGTGTGTGTCGGGTCGAGTAGCGCCCGCTCCTTCGCGGCCGTGCCAACCAGGACCGTGCCATCCGGGTGAAAACTGAGGCACGAGGGCACGAGGGCGATTCCCGTCGAATCGCGAAACACTTCCGGCCGGCCATTGCGGATGGTGGCCGCGAGACTGTTGGTGGTGCCGAGATCGATGCCGACGACGGTGGTGGGTGCTTGGGGTTCCATCCCGTTTTGGTAGCCTGCCCGTGGGGATTGTCAACGCCCCCGACTGCGAAGCCCGGGTACGGTACAGACTCCGTTTCACAGGGGAAGTGGTAGAATGGTGTTGTTGAAGTCCTCGAACTTCCGCGAGTTCCCATGATCCTGTCGTTCTTCCTGGCGGCGTGGCAAGCCCGCGAAGCGATCCGCAACGGTCAGCCTGATGTCGCCCGCCGCATTTTGGAACCGTTCGCCCAAGCGGGTCACGGCAAAGCGCTCCGGATGAATGTCGATGTGGCCCGAGCCTATTGGCTGCGTGCCGAAACATCGCGCCGTAACGAGAACTCCGAAGCCGCGTGGAAGGATCTGCTCGCCGCCGAGAGTTTGCAAACAGGGCTGGTTGAACTGGTCGAGTTCCGCCGCTTGCTCACCCAGCAGGGATTGGTGGCCTGCCGGGAATATTTGCGGGTCGGCAAACCGTTGCGGGTCGCCGAAGCGCTGGCCCGGTTGAAACAGCGCACGGCGTTCCACCCCGAATTCGATTCCCTCGACGAGACCGCCCGCGACTGGTTGCTCGCCCTCGAAATGGCCGACCGGGGCGACTTCCTCGCGGCCCAGGGCACGTTGGCGAAAGCCCGCGACCGCACCGCGCCCGAACTGCACCGGGCCTTCGACGCGACCGACGCGGAGTTGGCCCGCCGGGCCGAACAGTACCGGGCCGCCGTCGAACAGCTTTACAACGCGGCCGAAGCGAAGCAGTGGCGGACCATCCACCAATGGGCCGAAGCCGTCTCGGCGGTGGCACCGAACCACCGCGATGCCCGCAATTTGAAGGCGAAAGCGTGGGACGCCCTCCACCCCGATTCCGTGGCACCTCGTGCGGTTCCCGAGGCGAGTGGGATCGTGCAAATGGCTTGGGCCGGGCCAACGGCGGACAATCGTACCACCGTGGGCTACCCGGCAGCCGCAATCGCACGAACCCCTGACGCCGTTTCGGAGAGGGGCACGGGGGCGGAAGTTTCCACCAACCCGTTGCCGAAGCGATTCCTACTCTGGATCGACGGCGTCGGTGGGTTCCTCGTCTGCCTCGCCCCGCGGGTGACCTTCGGTCAAGCAACGACGCTCGGCCCCGTCGACGTTCCGCTGTTCGCCGATGTCTCAAGGTTGCATGCAGAGTTATCGCGCGATGGGGAAGGTTATGTATTGGAGTCGGCCCGCGATGTGATGGTGAATGGATCCGACTCGAAGCGGACAATTTTGCGAACCGGCGACCGCGTCACGCTCGGGGCGACCTGCCAATTCGTCTTCCACCAGCCGGTGCCGATCAGCCCGTCGGCGCGGTTGGAACTGGTCAGCGGCCACCGCTTGCCCGTGGCCGTGGATGGGATCTTGCTGATGGCCGAAAACTTGATCTTCGGTCCCGGCCCACAAGCCCACGTGCTGCTGCCCGAAAGCGCGGGCCAGTTGGTCTTCTACCGTTCGCAAGACGGCATTGGCATGCGGTGCCCCGGTGCCTTCCGGATCGACAGCCGGCTCCATCAAGACCGCGCCACGCTGCCGGTGCCGTGTCACGTGGCCAGCGATCACTTCAGTTTCGCCTTGGAAGCATACGGCCCACGCGGGTGAGCTTGTTACATGAGCAGTGCAACAATGAAGTTCAACATGTTTTACGTCACAACGTAGATTGTGCGGTGGAAGCCTACGTGGAT
This sequence comes from Fimbriiglobus sp., assembly GCA_025351325.1. Lineage (GTDB taxonomy): Bacteria > Planctomycetota > Planctomycetia > Gemmatales > Gemmataceae > JALHQU01. Next base: position 4,575 of record JANXWE010000030.1, on the reverse strand, counting down.
ACTATTCTGGGTAGACCTTACCCCGGAATGATCATGGCCAAAGCGAAAGACCCCAAACCGAAACCGACGCCGTCCGTTTCGGTTGCTGCGCCAATTCCACGGGGGCCAGATTTCCCCGAGCCGGCGGCGTACACCGTCGTGGCACGGCGCTACCGTCCGCAGCAACTCGCCGACTTGATCGGTCAAGAGCACGTCGCGGCGGCTCTCACCAACGCCATCGCTTCGGGGCGAATTGCGCATGCGTACTTGTTCACGGGTGCCCGCGGAGTCGGCAAAACCTCGGCGGCACGGATCTTGGCGAAGGCGTTGAACTGCGTGAAGGGCCCCACGGCCACACCGTGCGACGAATGCGACATTTGCAAAAGCATCGCCAACGGCGACGACGTGGACGCCATCGAGATCGACGGCGCCAGCAACAACAAAGTGGACGAAGCCCGCGACCTCCGCAGCAACGTCGGCTTCCGACCGACCCGGGCCCGGTTCAAAATCTACATCATCGACGAAGTCCACATGCTGACGACCGGGGCTTTCAACGCCCTGTTGAAAACACTCGAAGAACCACCGGCCCACGTCAAGTTCATCCTCGCCACCACCGAAGTGCAGAAGATCCCGATCACGATCCTCAGCCGCTGCCAGCGGTTCGATTTCGCCACTGTCAACGCCGTCAAAATCTTCGAGACGTTGAAGCGAATCGTCTCGAAAGAGGGCCTGCAAGCCGACGATGACGCGTTGCAATTGGTGGCGAAGCGGGCCAATGGTTCGATGCGCGATTCGCAGACGCTCCTCGATCAACTCCTCAGTTTCAGCGATGGTCCGCTCACCGCTGAGCGAGTGCATGCGCTATTCGGCACCGCCAGCGACCTGTGGGTGAAGGAACTCGCCGAGGCGGTGCTAACGGGCAATCCGGCCCGCGCTTTGGAAATGATCGCCGAGGCGGCGGCCCGCGGGTTGCAACTCGGCGAACTGACCGATCAAATCATCGACCACTGGCGTGGCCTTATGCTCGGCGGCATCGGTGTGCCCGGGTCGCCGACGAGTTCCGCGAGCTTGGATACGATTCTCGCGGGTTTGGACATCTGGACGACCACCAAGACGCGGATGCGCGGTAGTCCGCACACGCAAATCCTCCTGGAAATGGCACTGGTGCGGCTCAGCCAGCTCGAAGACATGCTCAGCGTGGCCCAGTTGGCTCAATGGGTCGGTGGTGCGGAAGCCCCGGCCGGGGCAGCCCCGAGAATCGCGACGGTACCCTTGGCTGAAGTGACGAAAAAAAAAACTCTGAGTGAGCCGGACGGTCCAGCGAGCAACTCGTTGGCCGTGGTCACCGCTGGGAATTTAGGCGAGTTGTGGGCACGACTCCGTGCCGAATCCGGACAAGTGATTGCGGGCAGACTGGCACAAACATCTCTTTTACCAGCAATAATCGGGCCAAATGCTCTGGCGATCCGCTTTCCGAACGGCTATACTGCTGCTGTCGAGTATCTGCGAAATGATCATGGTACTGAGGAGTTGCGAAAGACCCTCAAAAAGATCACGGGAACGGAGTGGCAGATTCGCATCGACGAGTTGCCACCCGATCCGAAAGCGACCGTCCAAGTGGCAGTTCCGGGTTCGAACCGCAACGACGTGCTGCAACTGCCGTTCATTCTCGCCGCGGTGGAAGTGCTCGGTGCCCAAGTGATGAAGATCGAAGACGGTTTCGATCCCAACCCGATGCGGGCACTGATTCCAGCCGGAGTCGACGACGACGATTCACCGAGTTTGGAATCGGACGACGATTTATGACGCGGGTCCGTTTTGATGACTTCAAACCCTCCAGGAGGCCTCGGTCATGCTCAAAGAACTCAGTGCGATGATGGGCCTGATGGGTAACAAGTCCAAAATTCAAGACGAGATGCAGAAGTTTCAAGCGCAGATCCCCCTGATTACTGCCGAGGGTTTCGCCGGCGGCACGATGGTGGTCGTGAAGGCCAACGGCAAAATGGAGGTCGTCTCGTGCAAGATCAGCGCTGAGGCACTGCAACTCCAAGACCACGAGATGCTCGAAGACCTGGTGATGGCGGCGACCAATCAAGCCCTCGCTAAAGTCCGCGACATTTTGGCCACCGAGACGGCGAAACTGGCGTCCAACATGGGCCTGCCGGCAGGTATGCTCGGCAGCATGACGGGGATGGGTTGATCCCGCACCCGACGACAGGAACCCTGGGACTCGATTGTGTCTGAACCCAATACCCCCATCCCCGAACTGCTGACGCAGTTCGCCAAACTCAAAGGCATCGGCCCGAAGAGCGCCGAGCGGATCGTGCACCATTTGCTGCACGAAGATCGCCAAGTGGCCATCGATTTGGCCGCGGCGCTGCGGTCCGTCATCGACCAAGTCCACCCGTGCCGGGAATGCTTCAACCTGACCGACCGGGAGGTGTGCGACATCTGCTCGAATCCGCGCCGTGATGCATCGGTACTGTGCGTCGTGGAATCGTCGCGCGATGTGACACTGTTCGAGCGGATCGGCAGTTTCCGGGGGCTCTACCACGTGCTCGGCGGCCGGCTCGACCCGCTCGCCGGATTCGGCCCGGACAAGTTGAACCTGACGCCATTGGTGGATCGCGTTCGACGGGGCGGCGTGAAGGAAGTGATTCTGGCGACCAGCCCAACCCTCGAAGGTGACGGCACGGCGCTGTTTGCATCGACCCTTCTGGCAGGAAGCCCGGTGACCATCACGAAGTTGGCCCGCGGGTTACCGACGGGGTCGTCGTTGGAACTGGCGAATTCGCAAATGCTTGCGGACGCACTGGAGGGCCGACGGACGATTTAGGGCATAAATACAATTTTTCACCACAGAGAAAGAAGAGGAAGATGAGTAAAAGGCCGGATCGAATCTATCTCGGGTGTCCTCTTCTTTCTCTGCGGTGAAAAAATATTTGTTGATTCGAAGTTTGTTCCTTCATTTGGAGATGATCGAGGATGAGTGGTCTGGGCTTAGGAATGGGGCAGCGGATGGACTACCGCCAAGAGCAGAAGCTCTCGCGGCGGATGATCCTCTCGATGAAGGTGCTCCTGCTCCCGATCACCGATCTGCTCGACCGCGTGCAAGAGGAACTCCAAGAGAATCCGTTCCTCGAGCAGAACGACACGCGGCCTGTCGAAGTGGAAATTCCCGAAGGGGGCGAGGTCGAGTTCAACCCGGATGGCATCTTGAAGCACGACGAATCGGGGGACGCCGAGTTCGCCCGCCTCGACGAGCTGAACGCCGATTGGAGCGACCACTTCGACGCCGAGAACCGCCCGAGCCGCGGGGCCATCGACGACCTGGGGGATCGCAAGCTCGACGTGATGCAGAACATCGCCGAGTCGCCGCTGTCGCTCCATGAACATCTTGCGGAACAGCTCGGCTTCTTGGAACTGACCAAGTCGGAAAGCGACCTGGTTCGCTTCGTGATTTCGCACCTCGACGACAACGGCTATCTGCTGCGGCACGATCCCGATTCGCCGAAGCAACTCCAATCGTTTTCGACGGAAGAGTTGACCCAGAGTTACGCGAAGCGCGATGTGGCCCCGGACGAAATGGAGAGTGCCATTCGCGTGGTGCAGTCGCTCGATCCGGCCGGAGTCGGTGCCCGCGATGTCAAGGAGTGCCTGATTCTCCAGGTGACGGACGAAACGCCGCACGCCGACTTGGTGCGGGCGCTGATCAGCAACCACCTCGAAGATGTCGCGTACAATCGCCTGCCACTGGTGCAGAAGCGCACGGGGTTCAGCCTCGATGCGATTCAAGAAGCGATCGAAGAACTGCGGAAGCTCGACCCGAAACCGGGTGGGGTCTTCGCGGCCGAGAACACGCGCTACATCGTGCCGGACATCATCGTGGAGCGCACCGATACCGACGAATTCGACATCCGCCTGACGGACGATTGGCTCCCGAGTGTGCGGTTGAGCAAGCGTTACATCGGCGTGGTAAAAGATCGCAGCCAACCTAAGGCCGCACGCGACACTCTCAAAGAAAAGTTGCAGGCGGCGAACTGGTTGCTCAGCGCCATCGAGCAGCGTCGGGCCACGCTCATCAAGGTGACGCGGGCGATCATCAACCACCAGCGCGAGTTCCTCGACAAAGGACCGGAGTTCATCCACCCGCTGAAGATGGAGCAGATCGCGGAGCTGGTCGGCGTCCACGTCACGACCGTCAGCCGGGCCGTCGACGACAAGTGGGTGCAGACGCCGCGCGGATTGTTTCCCCTGCGGCGCTTCTTCGGCGGCGGGACGACGAACCAACAGACGGGGGAAGATGTCGCTTGGGAAACGATCCGCCGCAAGCTGCTCGAGATCATCGCCGCCGAGGATAAGAAGGCCCCGCTGTCGGATGAAGACATCATGGCGAAGTTCATCGAAGCGGGTCTGAAGATCGCCCGCCGCACGGTGACGAAGTACCGCGAAGCCCTGAAGATCCCGTCGAGCCGCCAACGGCGGGAATGGACGGGCGAGTGAAGGGGAGGAATATGCGGATTGCGGATTGGAAGAGCACCAGCGACTAGGTTATTTTCACATAGGATCGCAAGGAGGACTGTCATGGCTGAGCCG
>JANXWE010000018.1 GCA_025351325.1 Fimbriiglobus sp. | reverse complement strand
TTTTTGACCAAGAGGGTCACCGGTTTCCCCATCAGCTCGTCGGAGGTGTACCCGAACATCCGTGCGGCGGCGCGGTTCGCTTCTTCGATCAAGCCGGCCGAGTTGGTAATCACCACCCCTTCGCCGGCGACGCGGAGGATCGTTTCATAGCGGGCCGCACGATCCCGCAATTCGCGGTCGCGGTAACTCACGCGGTTCGTCATTTCGGCGAGCGTGTGGGCGAGTTGGCTGACTTCGTACGGCCCCCCGAGGGGGATCGCGACATCCTGCCCCCGGCTGACGCCGCGAGCCGACGCCACCAGCCGACGGAGCGACCGCGTGAGGGTGAAGACGAGACCGATCCCCAAGAGGCACGAGACCAGCAGCGTCGGGTAGACCCAGTCGCGGGTGATCCGCGTGAACCGGTCGTCGATATCTTCTTGAAGCTCTTCGGGCGACGCCGCGACGATGAGCCACGCCGGATCGTCGATGTCGTTCAGGTCGATGCGCAATGGCGTGAGCTGCCCTTGGAGCTGGGCACAATCGACCGGACGCGACCATTGAACCGATTGATTGGTGCCCAGTTGGCGGTACCAATCGTCGATTCGTCCGCTGATGGCTTCCAGCTTCGCCCGATCCGGATGGGAGACTTCGACGTAGGCGATATCGGGAGAGATCTCGCCGACCCGGAGAACCGGGTCGGCGGCGAGTTCCTTCACCATGAGCCGGTTGAAGTCGCGTGACACCGCCACGACGTCGGCCCCCGGCAACGATTTCTTCAAATCGATGTCGTCGCCGAAATAGCCCTTCCGGTACAGGTAGCTGAGGCCGGGGAGCGATTTCGCTTTCAGTCGCGAGCCACCGCTGCGCACGGCGAGACCGAGCCGTTTTTGTCTCTCTTTCAACGGCGCCGAGGTGTTGAACCAATTCTCCGGGGGGTATTCCCAATCCAGCAGTTTCGTCACATCGGTTTCGCGGCCCGCTTGGTCTCCGTACGGATGAATCAGCAACTCCCCCTTCGGGTTCGCGGCGAAATAGAAATGCCGGGGAGAGGTACGCTGGCGGTTCCGGACGTAGCGTGTGAAGTCGATCACGAATGCGTACAGGATCCCTTTTTTCTCAATGCCCATGCAGAAGATACACCGTGCCGGTTCGGTACCGTTGGCCGGTTGGAGCCAGAAGCCGGAGCGGTCGTACCGACCCTGTTGGCGGTTCACCAAGTCGCCCAAGCACTCGAGCAACACCGCTTGCCGCGCCGGATCCATTTCTGTTGGGGCGGTTTGGGCCCGGATCACGAGTTGTTTCGGCGGTGGGATTTCAACTGCAAAAACGCCGACGGAACAGCCGTGGACGAAGCGACGGCGAGCGTCTCGCACCGTGTTCGGGAGTTCGTCGCTGGCCTCTTCGGGTAAGTCGATCCCTTTCAGCATGTCCCGCACCGCTTCGGCCGGCGTTTGGTTCTCGAGCTTAGCCACTTCCAAGCGGACGTCCCGGGCCAAGTACGAGAAGTCGTCTTGGAACTCGTTCACCCGCAAGTTGCTCTCGTCGCTGAGATCGATGGTTTCGTGATCGAGCATCACCTTCCGACCCGACTCCAGCAGCTTCCGGCTCGTGAGCACGATGGGAATGATGAGGATGAACGCCCCGAGGAGCGCGAATTGCACCCACAACCGCCAGCGACCGGGTCGCCAGAGCCGCGCCCGCCAGGACGGGGCCACGGGACTATTCGGAGCGACGGGGATGGTGACCGAGGACACGGGATGCTCCTGGAGAATCGCTTGGACTTGTTCTATTAGCCAAACGAAAACGCCGCCCGGACTTCCGGACGGCGTTTCAGTTCGAGAATCGCTTTACGCTCGGGTGCCGAAGTACGCGGCGACCGCGGAGACTTCGAACGCCTGCCAGTACCGCATGAAGGTGTCCGGTTTCGATTCCGCGCTCATGAAGGCCACGAACAGTCCGAGTTCGAGGGCGAGCATCACCATCCCCACCACCGAGAGCCAGGCTCGCATCGTCAAAAAGACCGGGTTCTCTCGTCCAAGTACGAAGCGGATGAACAGACCGAAGGCAAATCCGCCCGCCGTCACCGCCAAGAAGGTTCCCCACCAATCACGGAACTCGACCACATCGGGAGTCAACCGTTGCGAGAACTGAGCCGGATCTTTCACCAAGGTGAACGCCACGACCGCAATGCTGCCACCGACGAACAATGTTCGCATCAGCCACGGCGTCAGCGACGTATCCCGGTAGCCCGAATGGGCCGTCGGCGACGACGCAAATGCCATCAACACCAACGCCAGCATGAAGAAATGCCCGAGCAGTGGCTTGGCCACGGCATCGCTGGGCCACAGCAGAACCATCCAAAAGAAAGCACAGATGAGCAGCGACAGGAACCCGCGGACTGTTCCCGCGGGTAGCCCGAATGGTTGGCGTGGGTTATTCACCGAATCGAGCGGCGTTCTGGAACTATCGGGCGTCATGGTCAGCTCCTGGCAGTCGGCGAGTCGGGCAACCTCACATTAGGGGATTCGCTGGCGATGGCCGATCCTTTTGAAAATCGTTCAACCGCGCGGGTGAAACTTTTTATGCATCGCCTTCAAACGGTCGCGGTCGATGTGGGTGTAATGTTGCGTGGTGGCAATCGAGGCGTGGCCGAGCAATTCTTGCACGCTCCGCAAGTCGGCCCCGCCGGCGAGCACGTGCGTGGCGAAGCTGTGCCGGAGCGTGTGCGGACTGATCTTCGTCGGCAACCCGGCCCGGGCGCAGTAGAACTTGACGATCTTCCAAAGTCGAATCCGGCAGAGCGGCTGCCCCGACTTACTCACGAACACG
>JANXWE010000011.1 GCA_025351325.1 Fimbriiglobus sp. | reverse complement strand
TCGCCAGAATAAGCTCAGATTGACCCATGTTTAGTCGAAAAGGGGTCAGCTTTCCCCGTGCGATTCCCAACCCCGGCTCTGCCACCAGACGGCAAGCAGCACAAAACCGTCGAAGCCGAGGTGGAATGGCACGATCCAAATCAGTTGCGGGGCCATGATTGCAAAGTCGATCTTCTCCGCGAGTGCCGGGTCGGCGAGCAACTTGTATTTCATCGCCTCGTTCAAACTTTCCCACTGCTTCACCACGTGGATCATTCCGAGTAAGTGTGTCAGCGCGAAGAAGAAAAAGCCCGCTAGGACGGCCCGTCCACCGCGCCGATGCCAGCGTAGCGACGGGCACAACCCGACGAGCAAAATCACGCCGAGGCCGGCCAGCATAAGAACGTTCCACCCCATGAAGATGAAGTCGGAGCGTTTCAGAATTTCGGGCAAGATGGCGTTGGGATCCATTCTTTAGATATAAGTCCCAAATCGGTTTCGGCGAGCCTCACCCATTCCCCGTCCCCTGTTGCAAACGCCAGTGCAGCAGCGAGTATCGCCGCGCTTGGTCGGCTTTGTTTACCGCAATCCACAACGCTTTCTTGCTGCCGACCAAAACTACGAGTTTGCGGCCACGGGTGATGCCGGTGTACAGCAGGTTCCGTTGCAGCATCACGAAGTGCTGCGTGTGCACGGGAATGATCACCGCCGGGTACTCGCTCCCCTGCGACTTGTGGATACTGGTGCAGTAGGCCAGTTGCAGTTCGTCGAGGTCGCCGAAGTCGTAATCGACGTTCCGCCCATCGTAATCGACGCTCAGCGATTGATCGACGGCGTCCACATCGGTGATGCGGCCGATGTCGCCGTTGAAGACTTCGCGCTGGTAGTTGTTCTGGGTTTGAATCACCTTGTCGCCCCGGCGGAGGGTCACGCCGAAGCGCTGCACTTCTTGATTGCGATCTTGCTGTGGATTCAGCGCCGCTTGCAGCACGGTGTTCAAGTTCAGCACGCCGAGTTCGGACTTGTTCATCGGCGACAACACTTGCACATCGCGAAACGGATCAAGATGAAACCGCGCCGGGATGCGTTCCTTCACCATCGTGACGATCCGTTCGAGCACCGTGGCCGGATCGTCCGCTTCGATGATGAAGAAATCCCCTTGGCCCGAGGGGGCCGATTCCGGTTCGGCCCCCCGGTTGACAGCGTGGGCCGCCCGCACGATGAAGCTCGCCCCCGCTTGTCGATGCACCTCCGTCAGCCGTACCACGGCCATCGTGCCCGAGTCGATGAAGTCGGCCAGTACCCGCCCGGCCCCGACCGACGGCAGTTGATCCCGGTCGCCGACGAAGACGACGCAGGCCCACGCCGGCACGGCTCGGAGCAACTGGTTCGTCAACGTGAGATCGGCCATCGAGGTTTCATCGACGACGAGCAAGTCCAGGTCGAGTGGGTTCTCACGGGATCGTCGGAACGTGCCGATGGCGGCGTCGAACTCCAGCAAGCGGTGGATCGTCTTCGCTTCTTGGCCGGTCGATTCCGTGAGCCGTTTGGCCGCCCGGCCGGTCGGGGCGCAGAGTGCCACCCGTTGCGACTTGGCGCGGAAGATTTCCAAAATCGCCCGGACGATGGTCGTCTTCCCGGTGCCGGGGCCACCGGTGAGCACCAGCACTTTCTGGGTGATCGCCTGCCGCACCGCTTCCCGTTGAGCTTCGGCGAACTCGATCCCCATCTTCTGTTCCACCCACGCCAGCGCCTTGGCCACATCCATTTGCGGCAGCGGGTGAACGCCGGTGCGAAGTGCGAGCATCCCCCGGGCCACGCCGCACTCGGCCAGGTGCAACGGCTTGAGGTAGAGAAGATCCGACTCGTCCTGCTTCACCACTTCCAGCACCAATTCATCTTGAACCCGGAGATCGTCGATGGCCTTCTGAACGATCTCCGACGTGATGTCCGTCAACGCCGCCGTCTGCTCCCGTACCAAATCTTGTGGCAAACCCACGTGCCCCTTGGAACTGGCTTCTTGGAGCACGTACCGCACGGCGGCTTCGGCCCGGCGTGGTGAATCCCGTGGGATGCCGAGCTTCAGCGCGAGTTCATCAGCGGTGCGGAAGCCGACACCCCAGATATCGGTGCTGAGGCGGTACGGGTTCGATCGCACCTGTTCGACGGCGTTCTCGCCGTAGGTTTTGTAAATTCGCACGGCGCGGGCCGTGCCGATGCCGAAGCTCTGGAGGAACGCCATGATCTTGTGGACGGCTTGGTTCTGCTTCCACGAATTGCGGATGAGTTCGATCCGCTTCGGCCCGAGTCCCTTGACCTGTTTCAAAAACGCCGGCGATTGCTCGATGACGTCCAACGTTTTATCGCCGAAGACATCCACGATCTTCTGGGCGTACTTCGGGCCGATTCCTTTCACCAAGCCGCTACCCAAATATTTGGCGATGCCGGCCGTCGTGTGCGGTGGCGTCGTCCGCAGTTCGGCCGCCTGAAACTGTTGACCATGGGCACGATCCGAGACCCATTCGCCGGTGGCCTCGATGAACTCCCCGGCCAGCGCCGCTGACAAATGACCGACCACGGCCACGAGTTCGCGGTGCCCTTTGGCCTGCACTTTGAGCACGCAGTAGCCGTTGTCCAAGTTGTGGAAGGTGACCCGTTCGATCACACCCGAAAGCGTTTCGCTCATGCAGTTAAGATAGCAGCCAACTTCCATCTCACCATTTTCAAAAGAATACCTCTTGACCAGCCACCAAAAATGCGATATCAAATACGCGATATGTATTTCGTGAATCACGAATCAGGAGATGGGATGACTCTGCAAATGCCGAGCGATCATGGGCGAGATCGAACGGAGGTATTGGCGCTCTTTGCGGTTCTGTTCAGTTTGGCCGGCTTGTCGTTTGCGTTGCTGGCTTGGCAGGCCGTGGTACCGAGTCCCGTTCACGTTGCCGGGATGACGGTCGACCGGTTGAGTACCTCGTTGACTCTGCTCGTCGCGGTGATTGGCACGGTGACGTTCCGCTTTTCCGTCCGTTACTTGGACGGAAATCCACTGCGCCGGCGGTTCCTCCGACTTTTGACAGTCACCGTCGTGGCGGCGTACCTGCTGATGGGCTCGACGAATTTGGTGCTCTTCTTCGCCTTTTGGTTGTTGACTAGTTCGGGTTTACATGAGCTGCTCACGATCTACAGTGATCGGCGCGAGGCGATTCGCCCGGCGCGGAAGAAATTCCTCATCAGCCGGCTCGGGGATCTGGCCCTGATCGCGGCGATTGTTCTCATCTGGAACGACTGGGGCACGCTCGACTTGAACGAGTTCCTGGCAGCGGTGGTCGCCTCGAATGACAGTCGGGCGCTCGGTGCCATTGCGTTGCTCGTTGCGGTGGCCGCGCTCACGAAGTCGGCACAGTTTCCCTTCCACAGTTGGTTGCCGGAAACGATGGAGTCCCCGACTCCGGTTTCGGCGCTCATGCACGCGGGGATCATCAATGCGGGCGGCGCCCTCCTGATCCGTTTCGCCCCGGTGCTGGTGCGCGTGCCCGAGGTTTTGCTCCTCCTTTCCGTCATCGGCACGCTCACGTTCGCCATCGGCATGCTGGCGATGTGGGCGCAAGTGAAGGTGAAACGGACCCTGGCTTGGTCGACGGTCAGCCAGATGGGATTCATGATGGTTCAGTGCGGCCTCGGGGCGTTTCCGGCGGCGGCAGTTCACATCGTCGGGCACGGTTGTTACAAAGCTTGGAGTTTCTTGCGCTGCGGGGATGTTCCGCTACCCAGTGCCGCGCCGGTGACCCCGGTTCGAGCGATGACGCTGGCTTTGATCGGGACGCTGGTTGCGATTCCGGCGCTCGCCTTGGCCGCGTGGATCACTGGCTATTCTCCGCTGCACTCGCCCGGCGAATTGGCCCTATCGGCCATCGTCGCGCTCGCTGCGGGGCAACTCTGGGTGGCGATCCTTGGGCGTCCGCTTTGCGGATGGGGCCGTGGCCTTGCGGCAGTGGCCGCCACCGTCGGCGTGTCCCTGGGCGCCTTCGCCCTGTATCGCGGCGCGGCGCTGTTCCTGCTTCCGGTGCTGGGGGAATTGACGCCTGCCACGGGAGTTCTCGCCTGGATCGCCGCGGCGCTCCCCGTCGTCACTCTGGTACTTCTCGCCGTCATCCACGCCTGGCTGCCAGTCATCGGACGGGCTTCATTCGGGCGTGCCTTCCATGTTCACGCACTTCATGGCTTCTACCTCGGTGCCATCGCGGATCGACTCGTGGATTCCGTCTGGGGACGACCTACTTCCTTCAAGTCAGGAGCGAACCATGCTTAAGTTGATCGAATCGGTGGAATCTCGAGAGGTCAGCGATCCCGAGCGAACTGACACGGCCCGCGTCTGTCTCCTGATTCCACCGCTCTGGGACTTGCGGAATTTCGTAGCGGTGAATCCGTTCTTGGGTTTCACTTCGGAACCTTTTGACGCGGCCACTCGGATCGTGGCCGATGGACTCGATGCCAAGGTGCTACCGGGGATCGACTATTACCGTTCGTGTTGGAACGCAGGGGATTTCAGTTCGGATGACCTGACGTCAGCCGCGCTCCGTGCTGGCCACGACCCCGCGTCTCTCGACGCGATCTTGGCCGGTCGAACCCCAGTTCCACTCCGAGCGTCGAACGTGGTTCTCAGTTATGCCGAGCGACACGACCGACTCCGCGGGACGGAATGGAGCGGCGTGGTGCTCCGTTCCGCGGCGCGCTGGTGTGCGGTTCATGCCTCGGACGGCGGCCGGTTCGGCGGTGCCGCGAGCGGTCGTGGATTGTTCGCCTCGTGGCTCGAAGCGGCCTCCGTTGATCGGTCACTCGACATCGCCGGCCTCCGTGGCTTCCGCGCTTGGACGGCGCGGATACCCGCACAGCCCGACGATGCGATTCACGAGATGCTCCAGCGCGTAGGTGTCCCCGCTCCGGTGCGAGATGACTACCTCTACCGCTTGCTCGGTGGCCTCTACGGGTGGGCTTCCTATTTTCGCAGGATCGCGTGGGAGAAGAATCCACAAGATCCCGGCCACGTCACCGACCTGCTCGCCATCCGCATTTGTTTCGATGCGGCCGTGGCCGAACTGGCACCGGGCACGACTCGAACTGGTTTGGGTCACGCCGAGAAAACGGTCGAGGACGAAGCGGTCAAACTCGTCTTCCAAGATGCACTGGAGGATGGATTCACCCGGCGATTGCTCGGCCAGTTCCAACAGGTTAGCGTTCAGACGAATGCGACCCGTCCCCAAGTCCAAGCGGTGTTCTGCATCGATGTGCGATCCGAACCGCTCCGCCGCCACCTGGAAGCCGAATCCGCCGAGATCGAAACCCGTGGCTTCGCCGGGTTCTTCGGGGTCACTTTGAACTGGCGGTCGGACGCGGGCGACAGCGCCCGCTGCCCGGTGCTGTTGAAGCCTGGCATGATTTTGGAACAGTCGTGCAATGTGAATGCAGGATCTATTGGCGCAGTAGCATCCCACATGCAAAGTGCACCCGCGGCCGCATTCTCGTTCGTGGAGTTGCTCGGGCTGGCTTACGGACTCCGGCTCACGAGCGATTGTTTGGCCGAAGGCATTTCCCAAGTTCAGTCCGAAGGGTCGGATAAGTTCAGCCTGACTCCGGACGGTCGCGGCGCGGGCATGACCCCCACTGGCCGGCTAGAACTCGCTGCGGGAATTTTGAAGAACATGGGGTTTGCCAAGACATTCGCCCGATTGGTTGTGGTGTGCGGGCACGAGGGGCACAGCGTGAACAATCCCCACGCGGCCGGGTTGGATTGCGGCGCGTGTGGCGGGCATGGTGGTGCCATCAACGCGCGAATCGCCGCGGCGGTGCTGAACGACTTGGACGTCCGAGCCGGCCTACCGTCGGTCGGTTGGAATGTCCCCGACGACACTCACTTTCTACCCGCTGTTCACGACACTGCAACCGATGTCGTGAATTTGCTCGACACCGATCAGGCACCTCCCGGACATCAGACAGACCTAGCCCAGCTCCGAACCTGGTTGGAATCGGCAGGCCAGCAGGTTCAAAATGAGCGAGCACCGGCTCTCGGTCTCGGTGGGCGATCCGCTCGAATTCTTGATCGTTTATTGCGCCGACGATCCCGCGATGGGTCAGAAGTTCGTCCCGAATGGGCGTTGGCACGAAACGCGGCCTTCATTGCCGCTCGACGTTCCCGGACTCGGGGGGTCAACTTGGAGGGGCGTGCCTTCCTGCATGAATACGACGCCTCGTTAGATCTCGACGACTCCGTCCTCACGTTGATTCTGTCGGCACCGATGGTGGTCGCTTCCTGGATCAATCTTCAGTACTTTGCCTCTACGATTGACAACGCGATTTTTGGCTCCGGAGACAAAGCGATCCACAACCGCGTCGGTGCTCATGGGGTCGTGCTGGGAAATGGCGGCGATCTCCGAACCGGCCTCCCGCTCCAGTCGGTTCATTCGGCCGAGGGCCAATGGTTCCACGAACCACTCCGACTTCAAGTGATCGTGGAAGCGTTCACGGAGCAGATTGAGCGGGTTCTCCGTGCGCAACCTGCGGTTCAAGAACTTGTAGAAAATGGTTGGGTCAGACTGTTCTCGTTGCACCCGTCCGGCATTGAGACGCACCGTTACGAACCCGGACGAGGGTGGAAAGTGCTTTAGATGCCAGCAAAGCCGAGTCGTAATGTGGCACCTGAACCGTCCACGCCAAAGCAGGCGGCGTGGACGTTCTTGAGCAATCACGCACACGTGTTACTTCTCTTAGCAAAGGACTCCGAAATCCGGCTGCGTGATGTTGCCGAGCGCGTCGGCATCACGGAACGAGCCGTGCAGCGGATTGTGGCCGATTTGGAGGATGGCCATTACATCGAGCGCGAAAAGAACGGACGTCGGAATCGGTACGTCCTCCATCCGGAATTGCCTTTGCGTCACCCAGTCGAGGCCCATTGCACCGTGGCGAACTTGCTCGCCCTCATCCTCGAAACATGACGACCACGTCTGTGATAGTGTCAAGAATATGCCAACCAAATGAATCCAGGTGCTGACGCAATCGGGCTCGCCTGTCACAGTAGTTCTAAGCTTTCGACCAATTGATCGAGAACCGCTTCGTCGGTCTTGGGGTTGAAGAAGACGGCTTTCCAAGCGGGGATTTCCATTCCCAGTGGGCGGTAACCGAAGTTGGTGGTGAAGCTCAAGCGGGCATCAATGGCGGGATCGAGAGAATAGTTCCGTTTGCCGAAGAGGCGTTTGACTTCGCCGAAGTAGCGTTGGATTTCTTCCGGGCTGAGTTCCCCATTTTCGAGCTTCTCGAAAATCTGAGCGGCGTGCCGTCCTTTGGGCAGCACCCACCAACAGACGCTCGGGCCGCACGTTTCGGCGTTGAGCACCTTGCAGTATTCCAGTTTCGCCAGTCGCTGTTTCAAGCCGTGGGCCAGCTCGAGCGAACGCGCCGTGAGCATCTGGAATCCCGTCAGGCCGATGCCGTTGAGAGACGCCATCACGGCGTAGGGCCCCAGCGCCGGCCGGGAACATTCGAGGGTCACCAGGGCGGGATCGCGGCGCATGTCGGCGTCCGAGAAATAGGGCGTGTCGGCGACGTCGCGGGCCAAATATTTGAGGTCAGCTCGGTGGCTCATCAAAAAGGCGCTGCTGGGATAATGCCCCCGGCCCATTTTGTGGAAATCGAGCGTGACGCTGTCCGCGACCCGTAACCCGAACGCGTGCGTCTGCGCTTGGCGCACCACGGCGAGCAAATCCGAAGTGAATTCCAGCGGGTTCTTTTCCAAGTCGTAATCGCTCAGGAAACAGAGTGCCCAACCGACGGCCGCATCGACGTGCAACTGCGGGGTGGTCACGCCGTAGTGTGCCGCTTTCTCGTCGATGATCCGCCGAATGCCGGCGACGTCGTCGATGCCCGCACCGTCGGTCGTGCCGAAGGTCGCCACGACGAACAGCACTTTCGTCCCGGCGGTGTAGAGTTCGTCGAGCTTCAACGCCAACAGATCAAGTCGCATCGCCAGGGTACGGTCAGTCGGGATCGAATACAGATTCTGCGTACCCATGCCGAGCCAGCCGGCGAGCGTCTGGTTGGAATAGTGGCTCGCTTCGGAAACGATGCCGGCAATCCCTTCGCCCGTCAGGCCGCGCTGCATGGCGCCAGGGAGGACTTTCTCCAAACCGAGTTTAGCGCCGTACAGGTTCGAGATCGTTCCGCCGATGGTGAAGACGCCCCACGGTTCGTCGGTGTGGTAGAAGATCAAGTTCGCCAGCGCCGTGACGGCCTTCACCTCGAGTTCGTTGGAACGCTGGCTGTAACTGTCGGTGCAGAGGTTCGGATTCTTGAGCAAGCACGCCATGGTACCGATGAGCGAGGCGTAATTCGCTGGGCCACGAACGTTTTCCAAATGCAACGGCGACGACCACCCGTCGGTGCCCCAAAAGTACGGGAAGACGGCGTCACGGGCGTCCTTCAAGTTCCCCGGCAGGACGTGAATTTCCGGGTTGGCTTGGGCCGTGTCGTAGTTCTGCGAGTAATAGTTCCCCGGCGGCAGCGACTCTTGGGCGCGCAGGGCATCGAGGAACTCTTGAAAGATGCCGGTGATCGCCTTGGGGTCGCACTCGAAGAAGGTGCGGACGAAGGCGGCGTAGCGGACGCGATCCATAAGGGGGCAGCTCAAGATTTATCGGCCAAACCGTACGACATGCACAACGCGCACTTCGCGACTCGATTCGTCCACAAAAAATGTCACCATCAACAGCGGTGGAAAGGCGACTCGATATCCACCGTGCCGAGACTCACCGACGTCGAGCGGATCCTGCGCTAATTGACGATTCAAATGCTCAACGCCTCCGGCCATTCGTTGACGCGCGGCGTCAGGCGAAGCGACATAGAGGTCAGCCAAACGATCAAGCGCAGAGGATTTCCAAATGATCGTGAAGTTCACAAGCTGCTCCGTAGAGCATTTAAGCGAGCTTCAACTTCGGCGGCAGGTATCCAGCCATCAGAATCGGCGACGATGGCGTCCAGCTCGGCGTCCGTTAGGCCCGTTTCGGGGATCGACATGCCGGGTATCGCTGGGACATAGCGTCCCAATACGCGACCATCGGGACCGCGCAATTGTTGGGGCACTGACAGAGCCTCCAAACTGTCCGCGAGTATAGGATCCGTGATGGTCATGAATGCTCTCCCCCAGTCGGATTAACCATACCAATCTACTTTTATCTTATCATTTATCGTCTGCATCGGTGTCGGAACCGAATGCGCTGAGACTCTTTGAACGATTAAAATCAGCTCAGGATGTGGGACAGAACACTCAAAAGATCGGGCAGTGGATGGAGCGGGTAGCGTCTGGAATCGATCGTCAGCACACCTGGTACGAGTTTGAGGAACTGCCAGAGTTCACCCGTGGTCACTGCCCCGTACACCGGGATTGTCACGCCGGCGGCGAGGTTGAATTGGCGGACGCCTTCCATCTGCGCGATGCACTGGGCCAAGCCGAGTTCCAAGTCGGCTCGTTTCGCTTCGACGACCGTCAATAGCGGCGCCTTCAGCCTGGGTACGGACGATGTCCGGGCGATGATGAAGTCGCATTCCCCGACCAGCCCGCTCTCGGGGTTCTGGTCGAGCCGCACTCCCGAAAAGATACTCAGTGGCGGCCCACCGAGTTCCGTGGCCGCTTGCAGAACCGGGGCGACAATCGCTTCACAACGGGCCTTCTCAGAAACCAGCGGCAGTGTACGGTGCATCCGTTCGAGCATGTCGGGTAGCCAGGTGGGCGTTTCTACTTTTGCAACCACTGGGAACAGTTCGGCCGTGACCAATTCCAGCTTCAGCAGGCGTTCAATGGTGTCCAAGCCGAAGTCGCTGTAGCCCATGAAATCACTCTTTCTTCAACGAGTGAAACACCAAGCCGGTGGGGATCTTCGGGTAGAAGTACGTCGACTTCTGCGGCATCTTCTCCCGGCTCCCGGCGATGCTCTCAACGTGCTCCATCCCGCACGGCGGTACTAAACAGGCCAGTTGGCACGTTTTATTTTGATCGGCCTCGGTCACTTCGCGGAGCAGGTGAACGTACTGACAGCCCGGTGTTACGCCATACTTTCCGACCAGAATTTTGTCGATCACCAACTTGTGCAAAATACTCACGGCCAGCGACCGCCAGTCGACCGTCTGGTCCGGGGCGAGTTGATCCATGATCTCCGTGCTGTTCAACTTCACCGCGATCCATTGGCCATCCTCAACGCTGCCGAAGCCGAGGACGCTCTGGGACTCTTCGAGTTGCACATGCTCCCAACACGCTGCGGCGTTGTCGAACTCTCCCACGACCTTGAATTGCTCCGCGAGGAGTGCTTTCAATTCTCCGGACGTGACCGCCGGCAACCCGTTCAGCAGTCGGTGCGTGGGCTGGATAATGAGACCGGGGTCGCTCATGCTCACAAGCATCATCAGGCAAAAATTCTGCGGGGCTTCATCGTCCGCGACGTTCCCCGCCGCCTGTTCGTCTTCCAAATATTTCAGGCCGGTTTCGTAGCGGTGATGGCCATCGGCGATGAACACCGGCTTCGGCCCGAGCAGGCCGATCACTTGCGACACGAGCGCCGTGTCGGTCACCACCCAGAGTCGGTTGATCACGCCGAGGTGGTCGAGGGCGACCGTCGGCGGGGCATTGCGGATGAGTCCGTCGAACTTCGTGAAGACGTCGTTCGCGTCGTCCGGGTACAGTCCGAAAATCGGCGATATGTTGAACGCCGTGGCCTGATACAACTTCAACCGGTCGGCTTTGGGGCCGGAGAATGTTTGCTCGTGCGGGAAGATATTCCCGGTGCCGAACGGCTCGAGCCGGACGCGGGCCAAGAAACCCCGGCGGGTGAACGTCTGCCCCTCGACTTCGAACGATTGCTCGACGACGTACAAACTGCGGGCGGTGTCTTGGCGGAGCACGTTGGCCCCGATCCATTCTTTGATCGCGCGGGCCGCCCGGACGTACTTGTTGTGGATGTCGTCGTCGCCGGGCTGATCCTGCGTCAACTCCACCCGCACGGCGTTGTACGGGCTGGATTCGTACAGGTGCTGTTGGAGAGCCGAGTCGATGACGTCGTACGGTGGGCAAATCACGTCGGAAAGGGCGCCCACTTGGCCGAGGTCGTACCGGAAGCCGCGAAACGCACGAATGTCTGCCATGGAACCCACCGGAGAGAAAGAAGTCTCAACGGTTAGCTTACGACCGTCGGCTTTCCTGGCAGGGTGTGCAATGAGATGTTCAATTTGGCGAAGGGTCGGCGAGTCACCATGCGGAGTCTGAATTCGGGATCCAGAACCGCGGAGGAAGTTGGAAATCAGAGTTCATCCCGTCATTTCTTCTCGGGAGGCACCACGCTGGGTACGGTGCCGAATTCCGATTCCCGCGGTAGCTTCCCCTTCAACTGTTCCGCGAACTCGAACGGATCGGGGATCGACAGCTTCAAAAATGGCAACGGCCCGACCGGATACGGGAAGATCGTTTCAATCAACTTGAGGGCCGAAATTTCGGCGGTCGGGTCTTCGATGGATGCCCGTTCTTGGAGCTGCCGCGCCAAGGGGGGGACATCGGCCGCGCCGGCATTCGTTGGCCCAGTCGCCCGCACGAGTGCCTTTTCGGGGAACTTGACAGCACTCAGATTCTCGGCGGCGGCTCGGCCCAAGTCGGTCGGGAACCGCTCGGGTGGCAGCGACGGTTTCGCCGGCTTGACCTTCGGATTTGGCAAGGCCGGCAACGTGATTGCCAACGGTGCGGTCGGCAGTTCTCCCCGGTCGATGGCCGTACTGCGTGGGCGTGGCACCTTCGGGCCGGTGACATCGTCCGGCAACGCAATCGATGGCATCAGTGTCTTCTGCACCGCTTTGCCACCGAGATCGTCCGGCAGTTTCACGACCGGTTCCACCGGCACCGGCTTCGGCTCCTGAGCAACTGGGACAACGAGCACTTTCGCAGGTGTCGCCGGGGCGGGCGTCGGTAGTACCGGCTCAACTTTGGCCACACTGACATCGACGGGAGCAGGTGCCGGAGCTTCGGTGCAACCAAACGCACTAAGACCGCAAAACGAGAAGATGAAAAGCTGGCGCATGGTTATTTCCCCGCCACTTCGAGGACGAGTTTGACCGGATCGCCTTCTTTCGGCAGCGTATCCTTCTTCACATCGAGCTTCAGGTACTTTTCTTCCTTCATCGTCAGCGTCGATTGAAACACCGTCTCGGCGTCGACCGGGAAGAGCATAATGAGCGAGCCCGTGTTGTCGGCCCCGAACGCCTTGGCCTCTTTACCCGGTTCCGCCTTCGATGGTGCCGAACCGGTGAACTTGAACTTCACCCCCTTCGGCATCGGCTTGTTCGTCTTCGGATCGACGAGAATTTTGTCGAGCGGGTACCGCTTGGCGGGGCCGTCCCCCTGCGGCACGTCGATGTAAATGTTCACCTCGGGGCCTTCCGCTTTGGCGTCCTCGCCGACGGCCGGTTTGCCCGGTTTCAGCGACAGCATTTCCATCGCGGCGGCCACTTCACTCGGCATCACGTCGAACGTCACGATCGTCTCGTGCGATTTCTTACCGTTCTTGTCCCCCGGCTTGGCGTCTTTGATGTAGCCCCAGCAGGCGATCACTTCGATGGGGTAGCTCTGATCCAAGTGCGGCAGTTTCCGCGGCGCCACCTTGGCGTCGATGGTGACCGTCTTCTTCTCCTTGTCCACTTTGATGCCGTCCGGCAACTTCGGCTCGGCCGCCCGGGCCGAACCGCCGACCGAGAGTGCCAGGCCCAACAGGAGCAATCGTCGCATGATCGAGAACCTCGCCGCCGGAGAGAACTACCCACTAAGGTCGTCGACTTCGGTGCGGGAGTCAACCGGGAAAATGTTCCGATTCATCGTTTGAGTTAAAGAATCCGAAGCAAAGATTCTGAAATGAATCCGAAAATTGGTTTGCAAAATCCGAGCAATGGTCTATGGTAGACCTCATGAACGTTCAAAACCCTACCCATGAGCTGGTCACCGCACCGAAAAGTGCGCAGATCGTTCCGTGCGCGCACGGGGGGGGGCACTCTCTCCAGGGTCGTGCCGCCCGTCATCGGCGGTTATTTTCTCGCCGCGGCCGGCCTGAAATTCTTCACGGGTGGAGTGGGCGAGGCCTACCCGCCCGCTTTGCAGTTTCTGGCGATGCAGATTGAACTCGTCCTCGGGGTCTGGTTGATACTCGGTTGGTTCCGGGTTTCTGCTTGGCTATTGGCGTGCTTACAGCTCGCCACCCTTTCCGCACTGAGTATTACCGCAGTCATTCGTGGACAAAGCGATTGCGGCTGTTTCGGTAGTTTCCAAGTCCATCCCGGCTGGACGGCCGCACTGAACCTGGTGGCCCTCGGGTTACTGGTACTGTTCCGCCCAGCCGTCAAGTGGATCGAAAACTGGGGCACGCTGGCGGCGGTCGGAGCACTGGCATCCGTCGCGGTCGCGTCGGCGGTGATCGCCAACGGTTCGCTCGGCGACAAGCTATTGGCCAAGTGGCAAGGCCGGACGGTGGCCCTGCGATCCAGCGTACTCGATGCGGGCGAGGAACCCGTCGGGACGGTCAAGCGGCTCACGGTGACGGTGACGAATGCCAGCTCGAAAGATGTGCGAATCATCGGCGGGAGCGCCAACTGTAGCTGCACGACAACCCAGAACTTGCCGGTGACTGTGTCGGCCGACGGCACCGCCGAAGTGGAAATCGAACTCAAGTTCCGTGGCACGCCGGGCCAATTCGACCACAAATTCGAATTCTTCACCGACGACAAAACGCAACCGAAACTACACGGGGTCATCGTTGGCCGGGTGGCCGACACTCCCCCTTGACGAACCATCGCCCTTGGTTGGTTCCAAGGGCAGGCTGTGCCGCCCCCCGGCACGATAGGAGAAGCGATGAAACGGTTCCTGAATCCGGCCTCGAAGGCCCTGGCGGTCGTCGGCGTGCTGATGCTGATGTGGACGGCCAGCGAGATAAAGCCGGCGCAGGCCGACGTGCCTGTTCCTGTTTGTCGTGTTATTCGCATAACTATCGACGGTGACGCGACTTGGATCACCTGCACCAACGGCATCTTGTGTCCGCCGACGCAGACCTGCGTTATCAATCACAAACCAAGATACATCATAGCTGACGATTGGTACACGTGTTGTACGGTGGGTGGCGTCTGAATCTGCGGATAGACTGAGCCATGATAATACATAGTGTTATCATGGTATCTAAAATACTGATAGGATACTATATGGAAATCCAATTTTTGCACTTCAGAATGTATATTGTAACGGCATTGTGTTTTTTTGTGTCAAATTTTGTAGTTGCCGCAGATCTTGACCCGAGCCAAGTGGCCAAAGAAATTCGAGTCGCAGCTTCTCGGCTTCAGGCTGCCGAAGACCGGCTGGAAGCCTGGAAATGCACTATTGAATCCTCGTCGGGTGGGCAAGCAAGTAAGCCGCTAACAACGACGGTTATGCGTCATAACACTGCTTTACTCGTGAAAATTAATGACGAAGTCTCTGTTTTTAATGAAACAGGATACTTTTCTGTTAAATCCGCTCAAAATAATCTGGCGTGGGTATTAATTCAGCACAAGATAGCAATGAAACCAAATGAAACGAGACAGTTGATTCCCATCGACTATTTCACATACCCTCTTGCCACCCTGAGTAATACTCAAAACATAATTAAATTTCTCGACAATAAAACGCTGAATTTGATTCGTGCCCGTAGTATTTCCAATGGCCTCGTCGAACTGGAGTTTGAGTACGCAATCGATCGTGAAGGCCCAGGCAATAAAAAATCTGAGATACATGGCACACTCACACTCGATCCGAATCTCGACTGGTTAGTTATGAAGTATCTTATGACTTCGAGTGGAGGTTTAATGGGTCCTGTTAAATCTACGATGAGCCGTCAGGTGATTCGGGATGGCGACCAGACCCGAGTAGTCGCGATAGATAGCACTAGTGATGATGAAAAGGGTCGGATTTCACAGAAAATTAAGTATACTTATCAATATTTTCCAAACAATAGTGTGAATCCTGCAGAATTCACACTCGCCTATTACAACTTGATTGCGCCTGGATACGAGGAAGTGTATGAAGATAAACCGAAGTTTAATTGGACTCGTTGGGGTATTATCGGAATCGGTTGTATCGTACTTTCTTTGATTCTAGGCTGGTATGTCCGCCGTCGACGGCCAACCTGAGGGTCATATCATGCGAATACGCTCCGCATTCACGTTGGTCGAACTGCTGGTGGTCATCGCCATCGTGGCCGTATTGATCAGCCTGCTGTTACCCGCCGTGCAGAAAGTGCGCTCGGCCGCGGCCAGGATGAGCTGCCAAAACAATTTGAAGCAGATCGCCCTGGCCGCACATAATTACGAATCCGCCCGAGGCTCACTTCCGTCGGGAACCATCGGACAGTCCGACCCATTGTTCTTTTTAAGTGTCCATGTCGCCTTGCTGCCGTATTTGGAACAGGATGCCATTTACCGACAGGCCGAGGTTGATTGCCGGAAATTTCCGATCACCCATCTCGCACCGCCGCATGCAGGCCTTAGTACTTTGGTCAAAGTCTTCCAGTGCCCGGCCGACGACCGGCAGCAATATCGTCACCGGACGTCAAAAGGAGATGTGGTGGCGCTGACCGGCTACCTAGGGGTTTCCGGCCTTGGCAGCGACGGTCTATTCAGTCCTAAGTCCGGTGTGTTTTACGTTGGTTCTACTACCAAGATCACGAGTATCACCGATGGCACCAGCGGCACCTTAATGTTCGGCGAACGCCCGCCCTCGCCGGACTATCTGTGCGGCTGGTGGTACAGTACGTATGCGGATACTGTGAGCGAGCCGTTCCTGCCAGTGCGAGCACTCCGTGGGTTCCCTGAAGGGAGCACCATCGGCGACTACTACAGTTGCGGTCTTGGGCCTTACGCTTACAAGGAGGGGAACCTGCTGAACCGCTGCGACGCCTACCACTTCTGGAGCGTCCACACCGGCGGGGCCAACTTCGCGTTCTGCGATGGGTCGGTGAAGTTCCTGAACTATTCCGCCGATGCGATCCTACCGGCCCTGGCCACCCGCGCCGGCGGCGAAGTGGTCGAAGCGCCTTGAGAAACGGACTATCATCCGTTTTCCCGGCTGTACAGCATCGTCCACGCTGCCAATCGTTCGATGACCCCGGTAGGGAACTGTTCAGGGCGGAAGCGCCAGTGCCAGTTGCCTCGGGCCAAGCCGGGGACGTTCATGCGGGCGTCGCCGCCGAGGCCCAGCACGTCTTGCAGCGGGGCGATGGCCAACACGGCGACGCTGGCCCAGGCCAGTCGGAGCAGCTCCTCG
>JANXWE010000371.1 GCA_025351325.1 Fimbriiglobus sp. | reverse complement strand
AATGCACCCGGCAGGAGTCGAACCTGCAACCTTCGGTTCCGTAGACCGACGCTCTATCCAGTTGAGCTACGGGTGCTTGCAAGTAAAATCTTATTGCGGACTCGTGACGTTGTCAACGTACTCTGGTGCCAAATGCGGGTTTGGAAGTTTGGGCAACGTGTGCCGGTTGTTTTGAGGCCGTTCACAAGTGAAGCGCCGGGAATGCCCAGTCCGCCTATTCCGATTGGCCCGTTTGGATCGAAAGAGCTGGTACTGAGCGAGAATCCCTAAAGCGTCTCGCCGAGTTACCGCTTCATGGAGGAACGGACTGTGAAAGTACGAACGATCGGCACGCTGGCCGCCGCGTTGAGTGTTTGGGCCGGTTCAACCGCAACCGCCCAAGAACCCTCGAAACTCAAACTTCCCGCCACGCCGATGGCGGCCCCGGCCGGCAACGACGCTTTGGCCGACGCCTGCGTGAGCAAGCTCGCCAAGACCGGTTCATCGATGGATGCCGAAGTGAAGATCTCCGCGAATGCGGGTACCATCACGATCAGCGGCCTGTGCAAAGACGACGCCCAGAAAAAAGCGATGCTCGAAGACGTCCGCGTCGTGGCCGGTGTCAAACTGGTCCGTGATGGCTTGAAAGTCAACACCGTGGCGAAGATCGCCCAAACCCAAGCGATCGGTGGCCCGCTGGCCCAGCCAGCCCCGGCCGCACTCCCGCCGATGACCCCCCCGATGGGAATGCCGACCGCGGGCGCACGGGCACCCTACGGTGACCCGATCGTCGATCCAATTCCGGTTGGCCCGGGCGGTGGCAACTACGAAATGGGCGCCCCGCCGCTGCCGAATCACGCGTGGCCGACGTACGCTCCTTACAACAACGTCTCCCGCGTGGCGTACCCCACGGCTTACCCGTACAATGCTTTCCCGTTCATCGGGCCGTTCTACCCGTTCCCGAAGATTCCACTCGGCTGGCGGAAAGTCACCCTCGAATGGGATGACGGCCATTGGTGGTTGGGCCGCAAGCAGGCCCCGGTCGATTACTGGCGTGTGAAGTTCGGATACTAACCGAAGTGCGGAATTCGGAATGCGGAGTGCGGGATGGAAGAAGGACGGCCTTCCTCCACTCCGCACTCCGCTATTATGGGTTAGTACTTAACTCGTTAGCTCGGATGATCATGTCATGGCTTCTATTCCGCACTCCGCACTCCCCACTCCGCACTTGGAAGATCTTCGCCGCGATTACACCCTGGCCGGGCTGACCGAAGTCGAGGCCGGGGATGATCCGTTCGCCCTGTTCCAAATTTGGTTCGGTCAAGCTCTCGAAGCGAAGCTCAACGAACCGAACGCCATGGTCGTCGCCACGGCCACACCGGACGGCAAACCGTCGGCACGCACGGTGTTGTTGAAGGGCTTGGACGACCGCGGGTTGACCTTCTTCAGCAACTACGACAGCCACAAGGGCCGGGAGATCGAGGCGAATCCATTCGTCGCGGCGGTGTTCCTGTGGGACGAACTCGAACGGCAAATCCGCATTGAGGGGAGCTGCCAGCGTTCGACCGCTGAGGAGTCGGACGCTTACTACCGCGTTCGGCCGATGGGCAGCCGGCTGGGGGCGTGGGCCTCGCCGCAGAGTGCGGTGATTTCCGGCCGGGAGTTCCTCGAAGAGCAACATGCAAAGCTGTTGGAACGCTTTGCGGGGCAGGAGCCGCCGCGCCCGGAGAATTGGGGCGGTTACCGGATTGTGCCGACGACGTTTGAATTTTGGCAGGGTCGCAGCAGCCGACTCCACGACCGGATTCGCTTCCGCTTGGTGAACGGGGTTTGGGTGAAGGATCGCTTGGCACCGTGAAAGCGACCGTCTGTCCAGCTTGGCCCCCCCCACCCTCCGCTGGACAGGCGTAGAATTTCTTGACAGGCACATTTTTTCTGGACAGTTCATGCCCGCATAGGACTTATGGCGAGTGTGAAAAAGGCCTCCCGCGAAAACAGAGCGGCGGATCTCCTAGATTCGTTGACGCAATCGTAAACTGCACCCATCGATACATTTTTTCTGGGTGCTCACATGTCTGGTACCAAACGGATCGCACTGCCCGCGCTACTTCTCCTTGGCATTCTGACGGCGATGGTGCCGAGTGCGGAGCCGGTGCGGGCGTGTGGTATTGCACCCCCACACGGTTTCGAGGCCAGCGTCGCCGACGAAACGGCGTTGATCGTCTACGATTCTGCGACCAAGACGCAACACTTTTTGAGATTGGCTAAATTCGAGACCACGTCCGCCGACTTCGGGTTCTTCGTACCCACGCCGAGCCAGCCGGCGCTCTCGGAAGCGTCCGCCGATATCTTCCCGCTGTTCGGCAAGATCACGGAGCCGATCACGATCTACCGGACGGTGCGACAGGAGTCCGGTCCGGGATGCGGGGGAGCGGCGAGTTCAGATAAGATGTCCGGCGTGGGTGAGACGATGCCGATCGGCGTTCGCGTTCTCGAACGCAAGCGGGTCGGCGCCTTTGACGCCGCCGTGCTGAAAGCCGAAAACTTGAAGAGTCTTCAAGACTGGTTGAAGGAGAACGAGTACAGCTCGCGGCTGACACTCGAAGCATGGTTCGACGAGTACATTCGATTGGGCTGGTACATGACGGCGTTCAAGGTCGCCGGGGGAACTCCGACCGCTGCTTCGGTGAACACACCCGTGTTGATCAGCTTCAAAACCGATGTGCCGGTTTATCCGTACCGCGAACCCCTCGATCAACAGCGCACCCAATCCAAGCGACTGTTCCGACTGTTTGTCCTTTCCGATGCACGGGTCGAAGGCAGACTGGGAAACGCAGCCGACGCGAGAGTTTTCGCCGGCATGACAGTTTGGTCGAAGCCGGTCGAAGCGAGTTCAATCGATGCGGCACTGAATGCCGGGAATTTCCCATCCATCACCAGCAATTGGCATCTCACGGAGTTTGAAGACACGTCCAATCCGCGCCGGGGGACGGACGATCTCTATTTCTCGAAAGCGAAGAGCCAAAATTATGTGGAGCGTCCGCCGTTCGAAATCGTGACCGTTGAGATCATCTATTGGCCGATCAGCCTCTGTTTCACGGTTTGTGGCTTGTTTGTGATTTTGCTGTTCTACGGCAGCATCCGGCTGGGACGCAGAGTTTTGCGGAAGAGCGAGCACCGATGACTGAAAGAAATCCAAATTTCTCGTGACGCGCCGACCCAGTTCCTAGGACTACTCTTTGCAGGTCACCCCCCGGCCCCCTCTCCG
>JANXWE010000279.1 GCA_025351325.1 Fimbriiglobus sp. | reverse complement strand
GGCACGGCCAAGTCGTGCATGTTGCTGTCCGGGCGTGGGCCGGAGCAACACAGCAAAGGCGTCGATACCGTCCACGCGTGGATCAACCTGGCGCTGGCCCTTGGGTTGCCCGGAAAACAATTCAGCGGCTGGGCCACACTCACCGGCCAGGGGAATGGCCAAGGCGGTCGCGAGCATGGCCAGAAGGCCGATCAGTTGCCGGGCTACCGGCTCATTGAGAACCCCGAACACCGCGAGGCCATTGCGAAAGTTTGGGGCGTGCCCGCCGCGAGTTTGCCACGCAAGGGGAAGAGCGCCAGCGAACTGCTCGACAGCCTCGGGCCGACCGGTGGCATCCGCACCTTGTTCGTGATGGGGTCGAACGTCGCGGTGGCGTCGCCGGACAAAACCCGCGTGCTGAACCGACTGAAATCGACCGACTTCCTCGCCGTTTGCGACGCCTTCCCCAACGAGACGACCGCGCTCTCCGATGTGGTGCTGCCGGTGTTCCAGTGGGCCGAAGAAACCGGCACGATGACGAACTTCGAAGGGCGGGTGATCCACCGTCGGCAGACCGTCCGCCCACCACGGGGCGTCCGTGGCGATCTCGACGTCCTCCGCGAACTGGCTGAAAGATTGGGCCACGGGCACCAATTCGCGTTCGACTCGGCCGAGGACGTGTTCGCCGAGTTTCGCCGGGCCACGGCTGGGAGTACCGCCGACTACAGCGGCATCACCTACGCGAAGATCGACCACCTCGACGGCGTCTTCTGGCCCTGCCCGAATGAAGAGCATCCGGGTACACCGCGACTGTTTGCGAAGCGATTCCACCACGCCGACGGCAAGGCGAAATTCTTCGCCGTCGAACACCGGCCCGGTGGCGAACATCCGGACGAAGCCTACCCGTATTTCTTCACCACGGGGCGGTACAAGGAGCATTACAACTCCGGCGCCCAGACCCGTTTGGTGACCAAGCTCTCGAACGAACAGCCCCGGCCACATTTGCAATTGCACCCGACGGTCGCCCAGCGACATTCCATTGTCAGCGATAGCTTGGTGACACTCGAAAGCCGGCGGGGCCGGGCCGAGTTCCACGCTGAGATCACCCCCGATATTCGCCCGGATACGCTGTTCGCTACGTTCCACTGGGGTGGCCGCGATAGTGCGAATGCCCTGACGAATATGGCCCTTGACCCGACCAGCCGGATGCCCGAGTTCAAACTTGCCGCGGTTCGCATCGTACGTGTCCAACCCACCGTTTGAGGTTCGATTTCGATGAAGAAGCGACTGGCGATCATCGGCAATGGCATGGCTTGCGGTCGGCTGCTGGACGAACTGTTCCGCCGCAACGCGGGCCTGGCGTTCGAGGTGACCGTCTTCGGCGAGGAGTCTCACGGCTGCTACAACCGGATCTTGCTCGGACGCATTTTGACGGGGGGCACGGCCGAGGAGATCACCACGAAACCGCGCGGTTGGTACGCGGACCGCGGCGTGACATTCCATTCGAACACCACCGTCGCCAGGCTCGATCCGCCGACGCGGACGCTGTTCACCACCGATGGCACCGCGATCCCTTACGATGTTGCCGTGATCGCCACCGGCTCGGCCCCGTTCATTCCACCGCTCGACAACTTGACGAAGCCCGACGGCTGCCCGAAAGAGGGGGCGTTCGTCTTCCGCACCGTCGACGATTGCCAACGCATCCGCGCCTACGCCCGCCCGGCGTCGTCGGCCGTCGTGCTGGGCGGCGGGTTGCTCGGCCTCGAAGCGGCGAAGGCCCTCTCCGATCTCGGAATCCACGTCACCATCGTGCACATGCCCGACTGGCTCATGAACCTCCAAGTGGATCGCCTGGGGGGCGAATTCGTTCGCAAGGCCGTCGAAAAACTCGGCATCTTCGTCCGCACCGGAGTCGCGGCGACGGGCTTCATCGGCACCGATAAAGTCGAAGGGGTCGTCCTGAAAACCGGGGAGATTCTGCCCGCCGATTTGGTGGTCATGGCCGCCGGCGTGCGTCCGCGTGTGGCCGTGGCCGAGGCGTCCCACATCCCCGTGAAGCGTGGCATCGTCGTCAACGATTTGCTCGCCACGGCCTCTCCCGGTGTGTTTGCCCTCGGCGAATGTGCCGAGCACAACGGCATCGTTTATGGGATCGTCCCGCCGATTTGGGAACAGTGCGAAGTACTCGCCGACGTACTAACAGGGGCGAATCCGACGGCCCGGTATCGCGGCTCGAAGCTGTACACGAAGTTGAAAGTGGCCGGGGTCGACGTGGCCAGTATGGGGGCCATCGAGCCGAAGCAAGATACCGACGAAGTGCTGCAGGTGCTCGAAGAACGGCGTGGGATCTACCGTAAATTGATCGTCCGCGACGGCAAACTCGTCGGGGCGATTCTCGTCGGCGAAGGCGACACCGCCGCGGCGCTTGCCCGCTGGTTCGACCGGGGTGATTCTCTCCCTGCCAACCGGCTCGACCTGCTCTGCAGCGGCGAACTCTCCCCCGCGTCGAGCGATCCGGAGATCTGCAACTGCCATCACGTGTGCCAATCGACCATCGTCGCCGCGATTGAAACGGGACACACGACCTTGCCGAGTTTGAGTTCCGCGACCCAAGCCGGCACGGGCTGCGGATCGTGCCGTGGGCAACTGGCCAATTTGATTCTGAAGACTGCGAAGAGCGTCGCTTAACTTTTATCCTCCTACATAGTCCGAAGGATTACCATGCCGCCCGCCACCTCCGGTCAGCGTCTCCGCGTGCTATGGCTGAGCACCATTTCTTTCACACTCATGTTCGCCGTCTGGTTAATGCTCGGAATGCTGAGCATTCCCATCAGCAAAGAACTCGGCCTGAGCGATTCGCAACTCTACTGGCTCGCCCTCACGGCGATCCTCGCGGGGTCGATTCTCCGCTTCAACTTCGGTGTCTGGACGGACAAATACGGCGGCCGCATCATGATGGTGCTGCTGCTGTTGCTCACGGTCGTACCGACGTTCTTGGTCAGCCAAATCGAGAGTTACACCCAGTTGCTGATCTGCGCGGCACTGTACGGAATCGCCGGGAACTCGTTCTCGGTCGGCATCGCCTGGAACGCGGCCTGGTTCCCCAAGGATCGCCAAGGTTTGGCACTCGGTGTCTTCGGTGCCGGCAACGTCGGTGCCGCAGTAACGAAACTCCTCGGGCCACTCTTGATCGCTACCATCCCCGCCGTCGGCTACTTCGACGGACTCATTCCCGGTGGCTGGCGGTTCATTCCCGTTGCGTACAGCGTGCTGCTTGTGCTGATGGCCATCGCAGTTTGGTTCATCGCCCCGAAGCAGGATCGCTGCCCCGGTCGCGGGAAGACGTTCGCTGAGATGTCCGCCCCGCTGAAGCACCGACGAGTTTGGGAATACAGCCTGCATTATGTCGTGGTTTTCGGTGCCTACGTCGCACTCTCGGGAGTACTGCCGAAGTATTACTACTCCAACTACGGGGCCGACCTCGCCCAGAGTTTGTCGCTCTCGGAACAGACCGTCGCCGACTTTCCGAAGGTTAAAAAATTGCAGAGTTCCGAGTACAAGGATTACTTGAAGGCCAACCCCGTCGTCGCGGAAGATTTGAAGAAACTGACCATGTGGATCGGCTGGCTGGCGGGAATTTGCTACGTCTTTCCAGCGAGTCTGCTAAGGCCGCTCGGCGGCTGGCTCTCCGACAAATTCGGTGCGAAGGTGGTGATGCTTAGCGTCTTCGTGACGATGATTGCCGCCGGACTGGTTTTGAGTCTCCCCTTGGGACTCAATGTTTGGACGTTCACGGCCGCGCTCTTTGTATTGGGTGCGGGTATGGGGATCGGCAAGGCGAGCGTCTACAAACTGATCCCCGATTCGTTCCCGGACAGCATCGGGGCCGTGGGAGGACTAGTCGGCTTGCTCGGCGCACTCGGCGGTGTTCTGATCCCCCTCAGTGTGGTGCCGTTGCAGAGTCTCACCAACCTCCCGCAGATGCTCTTCGCCGTGCTCTTGGGTCTAACGATCTTGAGTGCGGTCTGGTTCCAAACGGAGCAATGGCTGGCCCGCCGCCCGATTCAACAGAACGTCGAATCGGAACAGGCGGTGGCGGTTTAATCGTCTTTCGGCTTCTCGATCTGCCATTCGATGACGGATGCCGTCGGTGTGACGACGGCTCCGTACTTGTAAGTACCAGTCAGCACAAACACGATCGACGTCAGCTCCTTCTTTTTCAGATCGTACACGGCGATACCGGTGCCGTTTGCGGACGTCGTGATGGGAAACTTCGGGTCGTTGTCGCGGAAATGCTTGGACTCCCATTTGCCGGTGAACCGGATCACACTGACAGCGGTGTCCGTCCGCAGAATCTTGGCCGAGAGATCGGCGACCGTCACATCGCGGGCTTGCGGAACGAATATCGAATCGGTCACCGGGGCGAGTGCCACCGCGAATGGCTTCGCTGCCGATTCCGGAAGTGTCCATTCGTCTTGGCCCTTGGGCGGCGCGAATGCGGCCCAGTCTTGTTTCGACAATGTCGCACTGTCCACGGCCGGGGCACCTTCTTGCTTGCCACCGCGATTCAAACCGATCACGGTAACGGCCAAGCGCACCCCGCCAGTTTTCGTGATTCCTAAGCCGCGATCCGGGAATGGATTCACCGCCCGTACACTTCGTGGCTTCAACTCTCGAGCAGCGACGATTCCCTCCTCGAGCATGATGGCCGTGCCATCGACCCAGCCCTTTTGATTCTCGGCGTAGTTTTTCTTCGGATCGGGTTTGTGGTAGTGGAAGGCCAGAGTCTTTCCTTCCGGCGTGACAATCCACAATCCTTGCGGCCAGCGCTTCATCAGTTCCCGGAACACGTCGCCATCGGCGTCCTTCGGCAACCGGTCGGTATTCAGCGCGACGGGGACGAAATTCTTGGCGATCGACCGGACGATCCGTTCCGAGTTCAAGGGGCCCGCACGGAGCCCGGCTGCATAACCTCAACAACGCTCCAGTGGGCTGCCGTCGCGGTCACGCCCGCCCGCCAACCAGACGAGCAACGGCCGAGACTCGGCCCGGGCTTCCTTCAAGGCGTCGGCTGCGTCGGTGTGCCAAGGGATTTGCTGCCAGACGAAGTCGGTCGCCGGTGGACGGATGGCCGCGGCTTTTTTGAGCAGCGCTTCCCGTTCTGGGATTTCGGCTGACTGAACCGAAGCTGCGACGAACGCGAATAGTGCCGTGAGAACGAGACGGGACATGGGGATCATCCTTGATCGAAAGAGTCGAATCGTACGTCCTAAACCTTCGGGAGAGCTTCTGCGGAAGCCACCTCTGGTTCCACAGTTGGCTCGGGTTCGGGTGCGGCTGGGGTCAAACGGAACGGGTTCTGCTGACACTTAGGCGGGCCGAGGATCTCTTGAAGCACCACCGCCATGGGCAGCGATTGCGAGTTACCGAGCAGGGCCACCAATTGCCGTCCAAAGGGGGTCGTGGCGCCGGTGTTGCGTTCTTTGTACTTCGTCGCCCCGGAGATCGACCGCACGGCCGCGGTGACAACGGGCGCACCACCTTTGGCGAAAATCGGACTCACCGTCGGCGGTGCGAATGTTGGTGACACCACCGAGGCGACCGGCAGATCGTCGGCCGGGTTGATGGAACGCGATTGGATCGGGGCGGCGGTCGTTTCAAACGTCGTCGGGATCGCATCGCCCAAGCGGACTTTTTTCTTCGCCGCGATGACCGGTGCCGCTTTCGTCACCGGTCGTGCTTGAACAATGGGTGCTGGCGGGGCGCTACCGGGTGCCCCGCGTTGGCGCAACCGGTCGATTTCTTGCATGAAGCGATTCAGGTCGGCGGCCCCGGCTTTCGGCCCGGGTGTGGACGTCACCACTGGCGCCGTGGGCGATGAGGCGCGGCGTTCCCGATCGCGTTCGACTTGCTTGCGTTCTTGGGAGTTCTTCAGCTTCTGCGTGAGCCACCCCAGCAGGCTGAGGCCGACCATGATGCCGAGCGGAATGAGGAGCTGCTGCATGTTCGCCTCGACGTGCCGAAGAATCGGCGGGTGGAACACCCGCCTCTCGCCAAACTCGATCAGTTACCGCGACTCGAACTGTCGGTGGGGCCGCCGGCGATCCCCGCAATGCTTTGACGCATCGACGTGTCGGCCTGCATATTCCGCATCTGGTAATACTCCATGATACCGAGCCGGCCATCCCGGAAGGCGGCGGCGATGGCCAGCGGCACTTCGGCTTCGGCGAGCACCACTTTGGCGCGGTTCTCTTGAACGAGCGCTTGCATTTCCTGCTCTTTGGCTACGGCAGCGGCCCGGCGCTTTTCCGCTTCGGCTTGGGCGACCCGCAAGTCGGCGGACGCTTGGTCGGCCGCCAGTTTCGCACCGATGTTTTCACCCGGTTCGAGGTTGGCGATGTCGATCGAAACAATTTCGAACGCCGTCTGGGCATCAAGGCCTGAGTGCAGCACGGTCTGCGAAATCATGCCCGGGTTCGCCAGCACTTCTTTATGATCGTGTGCGGAACCGATTGCCTTCACGATGCCTTCGCCGACACGGGCGATGATCGTCTCTTCCGTCGCACCCCCCACGAGCCGTTCGAGCTTCGTCCGCACCGTCACGCGGGCCTTGGCGAGGAGCTGAATCCCGTTCTTGCAAACCGCGTCGAGGTACTGCTTGCCCATGTTTTTGTCGGGGCAGTCGATCACCTTCGGGTTCACGCTCGTCCGCACGGCATCCAGCACATCCCGGCCGGCGAGGTCGATGGCCGAGGCGACGCGCCACGGCAAATCGAGGCCGGCTTTGTGAGCGGCGATGACGGCTTTGACGGTTTGCGGGACGCGGCCCCCGGCGAGGTAATGGGCTTCCATGTCTTGGGTGTTGACCTTCACGCCGGCTTGAACGAGGGCGATCTTTTGATTGACGATCATGACGTGGGGCACTTTCCGCAGCTTCATGCCGATCATGTTCAAGATGCTGATGTCCGCCCCGGTCGATAAGCTTTGAATCCAGAGGCTGATGAAGCTGAAGAAGACGAACAAAAAGACGAGGAAGAAGAGCGCGGCGATCCCGCCGGCGATGATCCAAATCAGGTTGTCTTCGAGCGGCAAAGCGGCGAGCAGGGGAGCCAGGTTCACGGTGCATTCCTTTCGGGGAAGTCGGCGGTCATTCTATTTTAGGTCTTCTAGATCAAAGTTTCGCAAATCGGTCGGTTCGTCGACCTGCCGGACAATCACCCGGCCGGCGCGAACGTCCATGCATTTCACCCAGACACCGACGTCAATCATCATCCCTTCGCTGAGTGCGTCGACCCGTCGGCCATCGATCACCACCGAACCTGCTGGCCGCATCGGGGAGACCGTTTTTCCGTAACGACCCTTGAGTTTGTCGAGTTCCACCAACTCCGATACGGCACTGGTCACGCTGCCACCAGCACCTTTGGGATCGAGGCCACTTGTGATGGCCATTCGCTTCCAGCCATGCATCACGCCCATGCCCGCTGCGGGTAATCCGACGCACATGCCGATGGTCGCCACCGCCGCTTCGGTTCGGGTTCCGTCGTACCAAATCAAACCGACGGCAACGGCGAAGAATGCGGCAGCTCCGACGATCAGAAAACCGCCCGTGGGTAGGAAGAACTCCCCGGCGAGCAGCGCCACGCCGACACCCACGAGCAAGAAGGCGACGGTCAGATAGGATTCCATCAAACTTCCTTCACGACAATCCGGGTGCCTTCGACTTCCACCACTTGCACACGTGTGCCGGACGGAATGTAACCGCCTTCGGTCACAACATCAACAAAATCATCACCGATTCGCACGGTGCCCGCCGGTCGGAGTACCGTCGCCGACGTCCCGATGGCTCCCAGATATCCCGCCGCTTTCATGGCACCGGGGATCGATTCCAGCGGCGATTCCGCCTCTTTTTCTTCGATGCTCGGCAGGGTCATCCGGTTGAGAATCGGGATTTTGCGGATGTAACTCGCGGTGAGGAACGCCAGCAAAAACGCACCCATCAAACTGAAAAGATACTGGGCAATCTTGGCCCCGTAGCCGATCCAATCTTCGCTGTTCTCCGGGATTTTATCGATGGTCACCAGGCCCAGCGATCCGAGCATGAGCATGATGCCAACGATGCCCGCCGCGCCGAAACCGGGGAAGACGAAGACCTCCATAAGCACGAGCACAAGCCCCATTAAAAATAGGAGGCCCGCCAGGACAGCGATCTGCCCACTGAAACGCGTGTGGGCCCAGAAGACCAAGATGAAACAGAGTGCCGCAATGATTCCGGGAACCGTGGTGCCGGGCACTTTGAGCTCGAGGATCAAGCCGGTGAAGCCGATGACGACCAGCAGCACGGTGACGATCGGATCGCGCAAGAATGCCGAGAATCGGTCGAGCCAAGCGGGGGTGGCATCTTGCACTTTGCCCGGTTCGACGCCGTAGCGTGTATAAAGCTCGTCGGTGTCGGTTCCATCCAACGTGGACTGCGCGATTCCAAGCTCTTTGGCCTTGGTGGCATTCAAGCGTAAAAGTTGCCCTTTTTGTTTGACGACGCCGGCGAATTGCAACGCTTCACCCTTCGCCTGCCGATCCCGCAGCTCCTCTTCCGTCATCAACTCGGTCTTGGCACTGTTGATTTTGGACTTCGCTTTGACGATGGTGAGTTCCTTACGGAACAGACCCTCGAGCACAATCGCGGGGACACCTTTGCGTTCGGCCAGTGGCCGGAGTGCATTGGCCCAAAGTTCGACGTTGAAATCGGGGTGTTTGGCGATGTACCCTTCGAACTCGCCGAACTCGGATTCCGTCGCGGCGTTGTCCTCGGCGGTCTTGTTTTCTTTCCGCTTGCTCATGACGATCTCGGTGCAACCGAGGGCCACAATCGCCGCCGCGTCCGGGGCTTTGTTCGGAATCCAGGCGACGATCAAAATCCCATCTTGGCCGTTATCCGGATTCTGGAATTTGATGAGTTCGTCCGCCAAGTCGCGGGCCGCTTGCAAGTCGCCACCAGCACAGTCGAGTTGCAGGAACAGCACGTTCCCCTTTTGCCGGACAATGTCGCGGACCACCCGTGAAACCGAGTCACGCGTTCCTTTATCCACCTGTCCACTGAGGGTGTACCGGAAGGGTACCGGAGGCCGACCACCGAGCGGATCGTCACGCAGACTACCCGCCGAAATGTTGTAGCTGCTAGCGAGTGACGCCCGATCTTGAACGAGTTGATTGCAAAGTTCGTACTTGCGGAGTTCCTCGGCGGTGAAGGCGACCACCCGACCTTCCTCCGCGAGGACTTTCTTTTTGTCCGGGATCTGCACACCATCTTTTTCGTACTCGCTGGCCGGTCGGCGCAAATCGACGAACCAAACCCCACCCGGCTCCTTTTTGCCTTCCCCGAGTCGCACATTTTTGTCGTACATCTTCTGGATGACCGCCAAGTGCGGCTTGTGCAGCGGGCCAACGATTTCCGTGTAATCCTTGGCGATTCGTGGGGACATTGGTGGTTCATCGGTGCCAATGACCTCGCCGAGTACCCCGTCTTTGGTCATGGCGAGTTGCTTGCAAGCTAACACCGCCAACACCGTGTGGCCGGTCGTCCGTTTGTGCACATACGCGATCGTTCCGACATCGTTGAGGGCGGCGATATACTCGGCCAGTTCGGCGCAGGCCGCGTGGTTCGGGCTGGCAACGTCCTTGTCGGCCGGGTTGAAGTCGAACACCACTTGCGACGGGCGCTGATCACCTTTCGAGCGCGCCGCATCGACACGATTTTTGATTCGCGTCACGGCTTCCGTCGTGATCGGCGTCGGGACGGTCACGTACAGGCCCGTTTCGCCGACGGCGTTGTCCACACCGAACGCGGTGCCGGTGAAAATGAGGCACGCCAGCAATCCGATTGCTCGGAGTATCGTCCTTCGCGTTTTCAAACCCGAACCCTCAAAGAGATCGCAGCGATGGGACTGCTGGAATTATAACGCCGTGCGAGCCGACACTGTTCATCGTAGGCAACTTCGGCGAATCAGTACCGCTTCCACCACCCGTCTTCATCGTCTTCGTCGGCCCGTTTCGCCCGTGGCAGTCTCCGGTCGTACTCATCTTCGTCTCGATCCCGGACACGACGAGGTTGATCATGGTCACGCTGTTCTCGTCGATCCGATGACTCGTCATCGTAATGGTCGTCTTCGGGTTCACTGCGATCCGGCAGGATCAGCACCAACAGATAACTGGCGAGGGCACCGAGGACGGCACCGCAAAGGTACCCCACGAGGAATTCGGCAATGTCTCGCGGGCCGTTCCCGTTGGGGTTGAGGTCGAGCAACTCGGACACGACGGCCGCAGCGATCATTCCCGCGATGACACCCCCGCCGTAAAGGAAAACCATGATCACCACGAAGGGCCAGCCGGGCCAGCCTTTGTCCCTGGCTTTGGAGCTGATGGTGCGGCCGAGTTTGAACAGGATAAAAATTTCGAGCATCGGTTCCGACTCCAAGACGCACGGTGGCAGGGGGGATGTTTGAATCAGTTTAGCACACAGTCGATTCTTAGCCGATTCTGGCAGGCCCGAGGAATCTTTCGCTTGTATGAGCGAACCATTTGATATTATTCTGGCGAAGACAACTAGGAGTAACGCTATGCCCACCACGATGGACTGTCACTTGCGACTCGCCACGCTCATGTTGGTTTTCACCACGTCAGGTGCATTCGGGCAGAAGAGGGCTTGCGATCTGATCCCGGACTACGCCAAACACGAAGCCGAATTGCACCGCAAATATTTGGAGAACATCCAGGTTCGGATGGAAGAAAAAGGGTACGACAACGGTAATCGAAATGGGAAGCTCTTGTGGACGTCAACGCACACATTGTTATTCGGTAAAGGGAAGATGAGATCACATACGATGATGCGTCACAGCAGCGAAAAGGACGATATCATTAAAGGGTCTTTGTACAACGAAGGCGAGTTATGCGATGTTTCTCTAAAAAATGGGAAGTATGTAATTAACTCCCAACTTTTCGACAGTCAAAGAATCCAGGCTGTAGAAGATGGGTTAATGTATACCAGCACGTACTTGCCGCTAACGATGAACGGTTGGATGAGGCTCCGGGCGGTGGATCGACTCAACGATCAGATGAGACAACAGGGTAGAGTACCTATGTACCAAATCGAATCGTTCCAAGAAACGACGTTCCATGGGAAAAATGTTTTCGTGCTTACGTCGAAGGGCCAAAACCCAATGTCTAAAAACTACTACGACCCTTCGAACAACTACGCCTTACTCGGTTTTGAATCTGGCCCGATTTACTTTCAAGGCGAGATGAACATCGTTGGCGAAATCACTTACGAACCAAGTGATCTCGGATATCCCGTGCCCAAGAAATATGTCATGAACTATAAAAGCCCGGAAGGGATCGTCACTCCCGGACTTGAAATCAACTTCTTGGAATGGAAGCGGTACACTCCGGCGGCGGACGACTTCGATCTCGAGAAGCAATTTGGGTTGAAACCGTTGCCGAGGCCAGTGGAGGAATCGATTGAAACCACTGCGCCAAATCAAGTGTCACCACAAGATGCCGGAGCGAACAAATGGATCTGGGTCGCTGGCTTCGCGCTGGTGCCATTGAGCGTCGTGATGGTGGTCTTCTTCTCGGGCAGAAACGGACGCCGGGTCACCCCGTGAGTTCGCCACCGTCGGATTCCTTCTTCCACTCTTGCAGTTTCCGGTACAGAGTCCGCTCCCCGATCCCGAGCATCCGGGCCGCTTCTTCGCGGTTCCCTTCGGCGAGGTCGAGCGCGCGTCCCATGTAATAGCGCTCGACGTCGGCCAGCGGCCGGCCGATCAGTGGGTCGCTGGTCATACCCACGGGCAATGCCAACCTTGGCCCCATGGCCGCTGGGAGTGCCAACTGGGCGGGCACGCCGAATATGGCCAGCAGGGTGCCATCTTCGGGCAGATCGTCGAGGTTCAAAATGCCGTCGCTGTCGAGCAGAATCATACTCTCGAGCAAGTTGCGCAGCTCGCGGACGTTGCCGGGCCAACTGTACGTGGCGAATGCCCGCCAGACGCTATCGGCCAGCAGGGTGATCGTCTTGCCGTACTTCGCCGACAGATCTTTGACGAACGACGACACCAACAGGGGAATGTCTTCCCGGCGTTCGCGCAAGGCCGGTAAGCGGACGACGCCAACTTTCAAACGCTGATACAAGTCGCGGCGAAAGGCTCCCCGTTCGACCATGGCGTCGAGGTCTTTGTTGGTCGCGGCGATCACCCGGACGTCCACTTTCAACGGATCGTTGGAGCCGATGCGGACGACTTCTCCGTTCTCGAGCACGCGCAACAGCTTCGCTTGCAGCGATGGTGGCATGTCGCCGATTTCGTCGAGGAAGAGGGTGCCGCCGTGGGCGTATTCGAACCGGCCCTTGCGGAGCTTGTCCCCGCCGGTGTAAGCTCCCGGCTCATGGCCGAACATCTCGTCGTCGAGGAGGTTCTCGTTCAGCGCGGCGCAGTTCATGGCCACGTACGGCTTGTTCTTCCGGGCGCTGTTCGTGTGCAGCGCCTTGGCCGCGAGTTCTTTCCCGGTGCCGTTCTCGCCGAGGATCAACACTGGGGCGGGCGCCGGTGCGTAGGCCTTCAACAGTTGGATGACCCGCTGCATCCGCGGCCCGCTACCGACGACGCCTTCGTAACCGAATTTTTCGTCGAGTTGCCGGCGGAGTTCTTTGTGCGCTTTCGCCAACCGGGTGCGGTCGGCCGCTTTCTCCACGATGGCCCGGAGTTCGCTCAGGTCGATCGGTTTCATGAGGTAGTGCGTCGCCCCGAGCTTCATCGCTTCCTGGGCGGTGCGGACATCGTTGAAGCCGCTGATGACCAACACTTCGGCGTCGGGCAGCGCGTCTTGAACCTGCCGGACGATGGTGAGGCCGTCGAGATCGCTCATGCGCAAATCGGTGAGGATGATGTCGAACTCGTCCGAGTCGATTCGGGCGGCGCCGGCCTTGCCCGACGTGGCCACGCTGACGCGGTGCCCCTTGCGCTCGAGGCTTTCCGCGATGGTGGCCGCAAGTTTCTGATCGTCGTCGATCACCAGAATCCTGGCTGGTTCTTCGGGTGTCGCTAGGGCTGCCATCAGACTTCGGGGGCGAGTGGAATGGAATTAATCGAACGACGCGGTCACTTCGATGTAATATAGCGTTCCCGTTGGGCTTTTCCTTCCGCTTCCGCAGGTGCCTCATGCGCTCCCTCCTCTCTCGAACTCTTTTGCTGGCCATCGCACTTTCGACCGTCGGCGTCGCGCTCTTGGTCGCGCAAGCCACCAAAACCAGCAGCCAAAAGATGACCGACGCCGCGAGCAAGCTCGTGGGCACTCTGACTGCGGAACAGAAGAAGAAAGCCATCTTCGACTACGACGACGAACACCGCACCACCTGGTTCTTCACCCCGGTGCAAGACAAAGACAAACAATCGCTGCGGAAAGGATTGCGGATGGATCTGCTCACCGCGAACCAAAAACCCCTGATGCTCGACCTGCTCAAGCTCGGCCTGTCCGTCAAGGGGTACGAACAAGCGACGGGCATTATGGGTCTGGAAAACCTGCTCGCGGAACTCGACGGGCCGAACGGTGCGATGACGCGCAACCCGACGTGGTACTTCGTGAGTATTTTCGGCGAGCCATCCAACACCGGCAAATGGGGCTACCGTGTTGAGGGGCACCACCTCTCGGTGAACTTCACGTTCGACAAAGGCGAAGTCGTGTCGGCGACACCAATGGTGTTCGGTGTGAACCCAGCTGAGATCAAAGCGGGACCGAAGAAGGGCCAGCGCACCGTGCCCGAAGTCGAAGATTTGGCCAAGGAGTTGATCGCGTCGCTAACCGAGGCTCAAAAGAAAGTGGCGTCGCAAGCGAAACAGTTGGATGAAATCAAAGAGAAGCAACCCGACGCCGCCGTGGGTGATCCGATCGGTCTCCCCGCCCAAGAGTTGGCCGCCGATCAAAAGAAGGGGCTTCGCAAACTGATTGAAGCCTATGCCCAACGTCTACCGGACGACCTCGCCGCGAGCGAGATGAAGAAGGTCGATGCCGGGGACTTCGCCAAGGTTCACTTCGCCTACTGTGCCGAGGTCAAAAAGGATGGGAGCAAGCCGTACACCTACCGCGTGCAAGGCCCGAGCTTTGTCATCGAGTTCTTGAATGTGCAAGCGGACGCGGCCAAGAACCCGGCGAACCACATCCACAGCGGCTGGCGTTCGCTGCCGAAAGATTTTGCGCTGGGTGGGAAGTAAGGAGACGATTCACGTGATCGGATGTGTTCTTCGGGCAAGTGGTTCCGAATTCGATGTTGACGAATTCCTGGTTGACAGTCCCTTTGAACCCTGCGCCGTCTGGCGACGGGGTGAACAGAGATATCGTCACAAGCCGCCGTCCGAGAATTCGGGATTCAATTTGGAGGTGAGCAATGGCGATCTGGAAGAGCAAATTGCCGGAGCGGTGATGTTCTTGCGAGATCGCCAATCCGAGATTCGCCGCCTACTTGACTCCATCGGCGTCGAAGCGCACCTCGATTTTGGAATCGCCCGCCGGGATGTCTTTGTGCAAACGGATTTTTTTCCGTCGGTGCTGATCCGTCTGGCTGGCTCACTCGGATTGGGTATTGAATTGTCTCAGTATCCCGTTTCAAATGAACCGGGAATTGAACTAGCTGAAGTGAGTGAATAGACTCCACGTAGGTCAACCTGAGCTTTTGTGGCGAAATGACCGATGAAATTCAGGGTTAATCCGATGCGCGAGCATCGGGAACCTCCGCGATTCTCCGCCTCGATCCTGACCTTCGACACCGCCGATGCTTGCGCATCGGATTAACGTGATTCAAGAAAACTCAGTTTTACCTGTGAGTCATACACCATGTTCCGCACCGCTCTTCTTCTCACCCTGGTGATCCCATTATTCATTCACGCCGACGAAAAGATCCCGGCCGATCTCGAAGGGAGTTACGATCTCCGAGAGTTCGTCGAGAACGGGAGATTCAGCGATGAAAAAGCGTCGATCGTGGGAATCATTTTTAAGGATGGCACCATGACGGTGAAAACTGCCGCGCGCGAGGATGTGGCCAAGTTCACCATCGACACGACTCAAAATCCGAACGAAATTGACTTCAAACCGACCACCGGCGAAGCCAAAACCTCGCTTGGCATCTGGAAGGTCGACAAGTCCGGGTTGACCATCGCTTTCAACAAGGATGGCCCACGCCCGAAGGACTTCAAAGGCACGGGCGTCGGTGTCGTGAAATTCGTAATGACCCGGACGGCCCCCAAGAAGGACAAGTGAGCGGCCGCGCACTAAATTGAGGTTGGTTCCACATTCCCCTTTAACAAGGCGGCAGGCCATGAAGCGTTTCGCAATGTTGGCATTTTTGTTGCTCTCCCCAGCGATGCTCGTTCTCGCGGCCGACGACAAACCGGTCGGCCCCGATGGCACTTACAAAGTCACCAGCCTCAGCAAAGGCGGCATGAAGTTCCCCGGTGACCCCGCCACGATCTTCGAAGCGTTCACGATCAAAGGCGACAAACTGACCATGCGCATGATGGGCGAAGACAAAGTCGCCACGATCAAGGTCGACGCCAAAGCCAAACCGGCCACGATCGACATCACCCCGGACGAAGGCCCAGAAAAGGGCAAGACGATGCTCGGCATCTGGAAAATAGAAAAAGGGGTGCTGACTTTGGCACTCGTGGAAGGCAAAGACACCAAACGCCCCGAGAACTTCGACGCCAAGGGCGAGTCGGACATCTTGATGGAATTGACCGCAGACGAGAAAAAGAAAGACGACAAGAAGGAAGAGAAGAAGAACAAGTGATCCCGTTTGGGAACATCGGTGATCCGCGAAACCGCCGCAGCGATGCGGCGGACTCCTTTGATGAGGGCACGGCAACGCATGGACGATTTTCTGGTGCAAATGAAGGACGTGTTCTTCGAGATTCTCACGAACCTCACGAACCCCGACAAGTGGAAGGACATCCTCAGCAAGCCGGAGTTCTTCTGGGCCGCGTTCGCCGTCGTCAACCTCATTATCTTCACCGAAACCGGCCTGCTCATCGGCTTCTTCCTGCCGGGCGATTCGCTCTTGGTCACCCTCGGCATCGTGGCCCAGGGTTATTGGTCGGTTGAAAACACCTTGCTTCTGACGGGCTGTCTCTGCGTCTGCGCCGTTCTCGGCGACAGTGTTGGCTATTGGATCGGTTACAAAATCGGCCCGAGGCTCTTCCAGAAAGAGAAGTCGTGGCTCTTCCGCAAAGATTACCTCTTGGCGGCACAGGCCTTTTACGAGAAGCACGGCGGCAAGACGATCATCATCGCCCGGTTCATCCCGATCATCCGGACGTTTGCCCCGGTCGTCGCCGGCATCGGCCGCATGGATTATAAGCGATTCCTGATGTTCAACATCGCCGGCGGCATCAGTTGGATTTGCAGCATGATGTTGCTCGGCTACACCCTGCACCTCTGGGCGGAACCGCTCGTCAATTGGGTCGGCCGCCAACTCGGATTGCAGTTCCATTTCAAAGTCGAACGCAACATCGATAGCATCGTCGTACTGATCGTGTTGATCTCGGTGGTGCCGCTCGCTTGGAAGTTTCTGATGCAACGATTGAACCGTCGCAAAGCTGTGACCGAAGCGGTCAAGTGATGCGGAGGTCGTAGCAGCGGATTCGTAGCTCGCTTGGAAATCGACCGTGATCGCCAGCGTTTTGTTCAGCCACAACGGTAACATGGGCCGTCCAGCGTGGAAGCCTTCCCACGAAGACCGTTTGGATACCGGCGGTCGAAAATGGTCGCGCAATGGCACGGTCGATTCCCCGTGACCGATTCTTCAGCAAGATCATTCTATCGAAGCATGCCCCTTGTTCCGCCTTCGGTAATTCCCGAAAATAACATCTTTGAGACTCATTCGCCACGGAACCACCATGCCCGATCACTCGCTGAATACTCACCTAGCCGAACAACTCGCCGACTTGAAAAGCAAAGGGTTGTACAAGCGCGAGCGCCGCATTGAAACCCCACAAAACCCTGGTATCGCGGTCAATGGTCGAGAAGTTGTGAACTTCTGCGCGAATAACTACCTCGGGCTGTCAAACCACCCGGCCATCGTCCGAGCCGCACGGGATGCCCTCGACCAATGGGGTTTCGGGC
The DNA here is from genome assembly GCA_025351325.1 of Fimbriiglobus sp. Lineage (GTDB taxonomy): Bacteria > Planctomycetota > Planctomycetia > Gemmatales > Gemmataceae > JALHQU01. The sequence goes on along the minus strand of JANXWE010000279.1, from coordinate 12,104 downwards.
TGTCTTCGGTGCGCTTCATCTGCGGCACCCAAGAGATTCACAAGCGGGCCGAACGCCAGATTGCCGAATTCTTTGGTTTGGCGGACAGCATCTTGTACATCTCGTGCTTCGATGCCAACGGTGGCCTCTTCGAGCCACTCCTCGGCGAGCACGATGCCATCCTGTCCGACGAGTTGAATCATGCCAGCATCATCGATGGCGTCCGCCTCTGCAAGGCCCAGCGCTTCCGGTACAAACATTCGAACATGGCCGACCTGCGGACCAAACTCATCGAGGCCAAGTCGGCCCGCTTCCGGATGATCTTCACCGATAGCGTCTTCAGTATGGACGGCGACTTGGCGAAGCTCTCTGAGATTTGCGACCTCGCCGACGAGTTCGATGCCATCGTCGCCATTGATGATTGCCACGGCACCGGCCATCTCGGAGCCACCGGCCGCGGTGCGGCCGAGGAACTGGGGGTCTTGGATCGCATCGACATTATCACCAGCACGCTCGGCAAAACGTTGGGCGGCGCCAGCGGTGGCTTCACCGCCGCAAGTGCCGAAGTCGTCGATTGGCTCCGCAACCGTTCGCGCCCTTACTTGTTCAGCAATTCGGTACCACCGTCGTTGGTCGCTGCGGGGATGAAAGCCTTAGAATTGGCCGATACCAGCGTCGAACTACGGACGAAGTTGAAGGCGAACACTGCGAAGATGCGGCACGGTCTCGAAGCGGCGGGGTTCACTGTCAAGCCAGGCCCGACACCGATTCTACCCGTGATGTTTGGCGACGCCTCCATCGCCGGGAAGTTCGCAGAAGCTCTCTTGGCGAAGGGAATCTACGCCGTGGCGTTCAGCTTTCCCGTCGTTCCCCAGGGCCAAGCGCGCATCCGTTTGCAAGTTTCGGCGGCCCACACCGACGAGCAAATTGAAGCAGCCCTGACCGCCTTCCGCGAAGTCGGCCAAGCCATGGGCGTAGTAAATTAGCCGCGAGACGAAGTCGAGCGCGGCCTGGGAATCGCGCTCGACTTCGCCACGCGGCAAATAATGGGATGCTGTCGGAAAGTAGAATCCCATCCTATGGCCAAATTGCAATTCCTTGTAGACTTCGACACATTGCGCTGCGACCATCTTAACAGAATTCGTTCTTATGCGAGAATCTTCATGAAGCATTACTTGTGGGTTGGACTCTTACTTTCCACAGGATTCGGGCCTATTTTGGCTGCGGATGCTGGCAAACCTCTGAAATTGCCGGACGGAATTAGTGCCGACAAACTCACCGATGTCAAGGAGGCAGCCAAAATCGCGGATCAGCTCGACAAGGAGTACCCTGCTCCGCAATCGGAAGCTGTGAAAATGCTCACGGCGATTCTGCGTGGCTCGCAATTGGAAGGCAAAGACGGTTGGTTCGGCCCAGCCCAAAGCCGCTACGACTTCGCTTGGCTCGCCGCACGGGCCGGAGCCGATCCGAAAGCCGTCACATTGCCACGCAGCAAGTTCGCAGCGTCGGCCAAACTGTTCGACATGCTCGACCGCGACGGCGATGGTGCTTTGACCCCCAGCGACCTCGATTGGTCGGATCGCAGTTCCTACGTCATTCGTGCCAACATCATCAGTGGAATTTTCCGCAGGCTCGACCGCAGCGGCGATGGCAAACTGACTCGTGAAGAGTCGGATGCGTTCTTCAAGTTCCTGTCCGCCGGCAAGGATTCGTTCACGGCCGACGACATGCGCCGGGCACTCATTCCACGCGGCGCCGGCGGCTTCAATCCCGGCGATGCCCCCACCATCCCGGTCTTGGTCAAAGGGCTGTTCGCCGGCGAGATCGGTTCCATGAGCGAAGGCCCGAAACTCAACGAGGCCGCACCGGACTTCACCCTGAAAACAGTGGACGGAAGCGAAACGGTGCAGTTGTCGAAACTCACGGGAAAAAAGCCGGTCGTCCTGGTCTTTGGCAACTTCACCTGCGGCCCATTCCGCGGCCTTTACCCCGATGTCGAAGCGATCTACCGTCGCCACAAAGATGCCGCAATCTTCGTGATGGTCTATGTGCGGGAGGCCCACCCGACCGACGGCTGGAAGATGGATTCCAATGGACGCATGGGCGTGAAAGTAAAGCAGCCCACCACGAACGCGGAACGCAACGAGGTCTGCGAACAGTTCCAGAAGAAAATGAACCCCGGCATCACTTTGCTTGTGGATGATATCTCGGACCCCGCCGGCTCGGCCTACAGCGGCATGCCCGCCCGGCTTTACGTGATCGATCCGAAGGGCAAAGTGGCCTACAAGAGCGGTCGCGGGCCGTTCGGCTTCAAACCCGGTGAACTTGAGCAGGCCCTGGTCATGAACATGATGGAAAACACGCCGGAAGCCGACGCCAAACCGGCCCGACTGATGACCGACGAAGCCGCGTGGGCCAAGATGCCGAAAGTGGAAGCCGGCGGTGGCGTGCCGCTGCCGAACTGGGTCAAAGCCGTGGCGACCCATCTGCCACGCACGGCGGCGGCCATGCTGCTCCTGGATGAGGCCCAGCGGACGAAAGGGCCACTCGCCCCGGCTCTCCGAGCGAAGATGCGTTGGGCCATCGCCAAGGCGAACCGCTGCGAGTATTCGCAACTGACGGCTTTGGCCGACTTGAATCGGGAAAGCGGTGCCGAGGCCGTCAAAATCCTGACCGGCGACGCGGCCCAGTGGCCGGCCGACGACCGCGAGCCGCTTGAGTTTGCCCGCATGTTGACGCTCGATGCACCGAAGGTGACTGATGCCCAGTTCGCCGCCTTGCAAAAGCGGTTCGGCGACAAGAAAGTTGCTGCGATGGTATACCTCGCGGCCTACGGCAACTTCCAAGATCGGTTGCTCCTCGGGCTGGCGGTTCCGCTCGAAACGGACGGCCCGATGGCACCGTTGACGGTGACGTTTGCCCCCGGTGCGCTCCAATCCGCTCCGCTGTTGCCGGAACAAAAGGAGCTACCCAAACTGCTCGCCTCTGGCGAGTCGGTGGTGCCCGCCGAACCGAATTGGTCGAAGTTGTCGTTCGACGATTTGCAAACCCGGTTGGAGAAACAGCGGGATCGCAAACCGCGCCTGGCGATCCCGAAATGGGACGACGTGAAAAGTGGTCTTCCAGCCGCATTCACCACGAAGCCGACGCGGATCATCTGGACGCTCTTCGGGTATGGATACGTCCCCGAACTGGCTGTGCCGTGGTCGGTCTGCACCAGAACCATGTGGGCGGAATCGCAGCAAGATCGCGTGTTCGAAGAAAGTTTGTTCTGGATCCAAACTCGGACGATTCAGTGCAACTACTGCATGGGCCACTGCGAAATGCTGCTGGAAGTCGCGGGGCTCGACAAGAAAGCGGTGGCAGAACGGACACGCCGGCTCGCGGGGGACGACTGGAGCTGCTTCACGCCAATGGAACAACGTGCGTATGCCTATGCACGGAAACTCACGGCCACACCGTGGGATTTGACCACCGCCGACTACCGAGCACTGGAAAAAGACTCTGGGCCTGACAAAGCGATGTTCACGTTCTGGTGGCTCTGCCGTGGGCTGTACATGACCCGCGTTTCAGATGGGTTTCAACTGCCACTCGAGCGCGAAAACGTCTTCGGCGATCTCCCGGTTAAAAGGTAAAATCGTTACATGCGGGCCGAAGATTCGACGATTATTGATGTTTCGGCCCCATTGACTCACCTCCACACATTACTTAGACTTTTCCACACCCAACTTGGAACCTCCATGGGGGCAGTCACGGAAGGCTCGTTTCAATCACCTTGCTTCTGGAGTCCACTCCGATGCTCACGCACTTCCTCTCCCGGCTCTACCGTCCTGCCGCACAAATTCGACCCGCTTCTAAAACGCGTGCTCGACTGCTTAACTTGGAAGCGTTGGAAGCTCGGGATGTGCCCGCCGTGATCTACGCCCTGAACGAGACCAACGGGCTGTTCCGGTTCGACAGTGCGACCCCGGCCACCGTTTCGACCCCCGTCGCCATCACGGGCTTGGGTGTCGGTGAAACACTCCGGGGCATCGACTTCCGCCCACGCACCGGCCAGTTGATCGGGAGCACAGTTGCCACGTCGAGCATTAACAACTCCGTCGTGAAAACGTACCGCATCAACCCGACGACGGGGGTGGCCACCCTCATCGGAGCCACGGCGGCCGCATTGCCGCAAGCGGGCGATGTGGACACGGGGTACGACTTCAACCCGACGGTGGATCGCATCCGCTTCGTCAACGACAACCCGAACAAGGAGAACGCCCGGTTGAACCCCAACACCGGGCTTCTGGCCGGCGACGACACCGACCTGACGTTCGTCGCGCCGGCGCTCGGCGACATCGTCGGCGCCGCTTACGACCGCAACACCGACCGGCAGAATGCGACGCTCCTGAAAACAACGCTGTACGTCATCGACGAGAACGGCAACAACTTAGCCATCATCGGGGGCATTGATGGTGCCGGGCCGGGTGGCCCGAACGCCGGGGTCGTCACCGCCGTCGGGCCAATCGGTTTCAACGTGAGCGGTGGAGCAGATGTGGGTTTTGATATTGTGGAGACGCTAGATACGGCGACGAACAACAACGGCAATGGGACAGCGTTCGCCGCATTTACCACCAACTTGACGTTGAACTCGCTCTACACCATCAATCTGACAACCGGGGCGGCCACGCTCGTCGGACAGATCGGCGACGGCAGCGGAATTCGCGGTTTGGCCGTAGCACCGGAAGGCGTGGTGGTCGTCGGCTCCGGTACCGGGGCCAACGGCGACGTTCGTTTGTTTGACCCAACTACCGGGGCCCTGCGGATCGGGATCGTCCCGTTCGCGGGCTTCCAAGGTGGCGTCCGTGTCGCCGCCGGCGACGTCAACGGCGACGGTATCCCCGATGCGGTGGTCACCGCCGTCGCGGCCCAAGGTCACGTCAAGGTGTTCGACGGCATCTCCGGGGCCGAGATCCGCAGCTTCTTCGCCTTCACGGGCTTCCAAGGCACCGTCAACGTCTCGACCGGCGACGTCAACGGCGACGGCTTCGCCGATATCCTCGTCTCGGCCAACGGGGCACCGGGCGGACACGTCAAAGCGTTCAGCGGCCGCGACGGCACGGAACTCGCCAGCTTCTTCGCCTACGAGGGCTTCTTCGGCAACGTGACCGTGTCGGCCGCCGACTTCGACAACAACGGCGTCAAAGAGATCGTGACCGCCGCCGCGGCCAACGGGCACGTGAAAGTGTTCACCGGCACCGGCACGGCGTTCACTTCGGCCACGCTGCCGACCTTTGTCAACAGCTTCTTCGCCTTCGACGGCTTCGGTACCGGCGATGTCAACGTGGCCGCTGGCGACCTGAACGGCGACGGCATCGCCGATATCGTCGTTTCGAGCGGGGTAGGCACGCAGGGCCACGTCAAAGGGTTCAACGGGTCGACCCACGCCGTGCTCGCCAGCTTCTTCGCCTTCGCCGGGTCGACCACGGGCGCCGCGGTCGCACTGGCCGACGCCAACGGCGACGGCTTGCTCGACATCCGGGTGACGCCGGGTGCCGGCGTGGACGCCAGCGTGACCACGTTCGACCTCGCCGGTGCGTCGCTCGGCACGTTCACCACGTTTGCTGGCTTCAAAGGTGGCTCGACCATCGCCGGGGCACGATTCTAACTTCTCGACACCTCCAAGAGTCTGACGCAGCAATACCCTACACTGAGGGGAACTGTTCCGCTCAGGCTCTGGAGGATGACCGATGACCGAGGATACGGAACGCGTGCCGACGCGATTGGAAGTCCCACTCGCCGACACTTGGGACTTGACCACACTTTTCGAAACCGACGCCACTTGGGAAGCCTCCTTCGGCGTCTGGTCGGATGAACTTGTCCAATTCGCCCAGTACCGCGGTCGGTTGGGGGAATCCGCAGCAGTCCTCAAGAACTACCTCGAGTTCGAAACGGAGTACGAACGGAAAGGGGATCGCCTCGGCACGTTCGCCTTTTTGAAAGAGACCGAAGACCTCGCCAATCCCATCTACCAAGGCATGAAGGCCCGCTACTTGGGTATTGCGGCCCTGGCCAACGAAGCGAGCAGCTTCAGCCGACCCGAGCTTCTGGAACTACCGCCGGAAAAACTGGCGGACTTCCTCGCGGATCCGAAACTCGCCGACTACAAACTGATGCTCGAACGGGTCGTGCGCTACCGACCGCACACGCTCACCGAAAAAGAAGAACGACTGTTGGCCTTGCAATTGGAATCGTCGCAGACACCCCGCGAAGTCTTCGGCCAACTCACGAACGCCGACATGAAGTTTGGCACTCTCACGTTCGACGGTCGCACGTTGGAACTCTCGCACGCCACCTATGCCAGTTGCTTAGAGAAGCCCAACCGCGAATTGCGTAAGGCGGCGTTTCACCAGTACTACGCCGAGTATGCCGACCACGCGAATACACTGGCCACGACCTTCGCCGGCAGCGTGAAGCAGGACATTTACAACGCCCGCGTTCGCAATTATCCGAGTGCTCTAGAAGCGGCCCTGTTCCCAGATCAAGTTCCAATCAGCGTGTACGACAATTTGATCACGGCCGTGCGAGCGAACTTGCCGGCGGTGCACAAATATTATGCCGTCCGCCAACGGGCGATGAAACTGCCGGAACTCCATTTCTGCGATACCTACGTACCGATTTTGACCGAGTTTCGCAAAGTCACCTCGTGGCCCGACGCCGTGGAATTGGTGCTCGAATCGCTGAAGCCACTCGGTACCAATTACACCGAGACACTGGCGGCTGGCTTGCGCGGCCGTTGGTGTGACCGCTACGAAAACAAGGGCAAGCGCAGTGGGGCCTTCAGCAGTGGCTGCTACGATAGCGACCCGTTCATCTTGATGAACTACAAGTCGGATGTGCTCGACGATGTGTTCACGCTCACGCACGAAGCGGGGCACAGTATGCACACGCATTTCAGCAAAGAGCAGCCCTACCAATACGCCAACTACACCATCTTCGTCGCCGAGGTGGCGAGTACATTCAACGAGCAATTGCTGACGCGGACGCTGATGGAACGAGCCAGCACCGACCGTGAGCGGGCCTACTATTTGAACAAAGAGATCGACAGCATGCGGGCGACCATCGTCCGCCAGACAATGTTCGCGGAGTTCGAGAAGATTGTCCACGAACGTTCGGAAGCCAACGAGCCGTTGACTCTTCAAACCCTGCGCGACGAGTACCGAAAATTGCTCGAAGTCTACCTCGGGCCGGGGATGACGCTCGACGAAGAGCAAAGTTTGGAGTGCTTGCGGATTCCGCACTTCTACGGGGCGTTCTACGTGTACAAATACGCCACGGGGCTGGCCGCCGCGATAGCACTCTCTCAAAAAGTGTTGAAGGGCGGGCCGGACGATCTTGCAGCGTACTTGAACTTCCTGTGCGGTGGGAGCAGCCGCGATCCGCTCGACTTGCTCCGAGCCGCCGGGGTCGATCTGGCGACGCCAGAACCGGTCGATGCCGCGCTGAAACACTTCGGTGACCTCGTCGATGAACTGGACGGTTTGTTGAAGTGAGACAAAAAATCATTTTCACCACAGAGTCACAGAGAACACAGAGACAGCGATCAGATTGAAAAAAGTAGAAATTCCTCAACTGGGTGTTTCTTTCTTCAGATTATTGAATGTGTCTTTCTCCGTGTTGCCTCTGTGTTCTCTGTGGCTCTGTGGTGAACTCTTAATCCTTAAATACACATGACGCACCCGTACCGCCTGATCGACGAAGCTGCCATTCCCAGCCCGGCGCTCATCTTCTTCCCGGAGATCATCCGTCGCAATATTGCGGAGGTGATCGCCATGGCCGGTGGGCCGGGGCGATTGCGACCGCACTGCAAGACGCATAAAACCTTGGAAATTATCCAGATGCAGCTTGCAGCGGGGGTGTTGAAGCACAAGTGTGCCACCATCGCCGAAGCCGAGATGCTGGCGCTCGCCGATGTCCCCGAGGTGCTGATTGCTTACCCGCTCGTGGGGCCGAATCTCCACCGATTCGTGAAGTTAATCCAGAAGTATCCACGCACGGAATTCACCGCTATCGTTGATCAGCCGGCGATGATCACAACCCTGTCGGACGTCGTCAGTGCCAACAGCTTGTCCGTTGAGGTGCTCGTCGATGTGAACGTCGGCCAAGATCGCACCGGCATCGACATTTCCGGCGTCGGCGAGTTGTACCGCGTGATCACACGCAGTCCGGGGCTGCGACCAGGTGGTCTGCACGTTTACGACGGCCACAACAATATGGAGCACCACGAAGACCGCGAGGCGGCCGTGCGGACGCTTCTGACACCCGTGCTGGTGCTGCGGGCAAAGCTCGAACGCAGTGGGATGGCGGTACCACGCCTGGTTTGCGGTGGTACCCCGACTTTCCCAATTTATGCCAAGATTCACGACATCCCGGGGCTGGAGATTTCGCCCGGTACCTACGTACTTCAAGACTTCGGTTACGGTAGCAAGTATGCTGACCTCAGTGCCATCAACCCGGCAGCGGTTCTATTGACCCGTGTCATCAGCCTGCCAACAGCCAAACGGGTGACACTCGATCTTGGTACCAAAGCCGTGGCTAGCGATCCACCAGCCGGGAAGCGGGTGCATCTGTTGGACTTTGCACCGCACACACCCGTTGGCCACAACGAGGAGCATTACATCGTCGAGACGGCGCACGCCGGTCGTTACCAGCCCGGCGACGTGGTGTACGCCCTACCCACGCATATTTGCCCGACGGTGGCTTTGCACAAGGAAGCGTTGATTGCCGAAAACGGGTTGATCGTCGGCAGTTGGCCCATCGTCGCGCGGGATCGCGTGCTAACGGTGTGAGTATCGAGTAGGAGTGGTTCCAACGCCACGAGCCGATAGAAACATCAGCACACACCACTCGCCCCAGCGCGGAACTATGCACCGAGAATGGGATCATACCGAGTCTCCGTTGCGCCCCCGTGGCAACGGCACGCTCTACCTATTCACGGGTCTGCTGGCAATCTTACTCGTCGGTGATCTCTGGCCGCAGTTGGCGAAGTGGTTCGGCGAAACTGTCTACACCCTCCCAACATGGATGACGACGGAACTCTATGGCTTCCGCTTCGCCCTGATCGTGGCGGTGTTCGGCGGAGCCAGGGTTCTGTACGGTTCACTCGAAAAATTGAGCGAAGGCCGCGTCGGTGCCGACCTGGCCATCGCGCTGGCCTGCATCGCAGCGATCTTGATCGGCCAGCCTCTCGTCGCAGCGGAAGTCGTCTTCATCGGCTTGGTCGGAGAGTGTCTGGAAGCGTTCACGTTCAATCGAACCCAACGGGCACTCGGCAACTTGACCGAACTCTTCCCGCAGCGCTGTTGGATCATCCGGGATGGTTTGGAAGTCCGCGTGTTGACGTCGGCCGTGGTCGTGGGTGATCGGGTGGTGGTGAAACCGGGTGGCCGCGTGCCCGTGGATGGTGTGGTGATCGACGGCCGCACCGAAGTCGATTCGAGCGCGCTCACTGGGGAAAGTTTGCCCGTGGAAAAGGCCACGGGGGATCGCATCCTCGCGGGCAGTATCGTCCGGCACGGCTCCCTGACCATTGAAGCGCAGCAAATTGACCGGCAGACCGTGGCCGGGACTGTGATCGAACTCACTTCGCAGGCGCTCAAGACGAAATCGAAGGGGGAACGCCAGGCGGATCGGCTGGCCCGCTACTTCCTTCCCGCCGTGTTGGCCATCGCCCTCGTCGTCTTCGTGGCCAACGTCGGGTACCAAATTTACGGAACACAGCCTGAAGGAAAGAAACTGTCGCTCGGTGCGGCGACGCGGTTGGCCGCGTATCCCGCCCTCGCGGTCTTGGTCGTGGCTTGCCCCTGCCCGTTGGTGTTGGCGACCCCCGCCGCCGTCATCGCGGCGCTCGGTCGATTAGCCGGCACGGGCGTACTCATCAAGAGTGGGGCCGCGCTCGAACGGCTGGCGGAGGTTCGAGGGTTCGCCTTCGACAAGACCGGCACGCTGACCGAAGGTCGGCTCGAACTCGGCGACATCCGTCCTGCAATTGGGTTCACCGAACAACAACTGCTTCTCGCTGCGGCAATGGCCGAGTCCCAAAGCGAACACCCGATTGCGAAATTGATCCTCGACGAGATCGCCCGCAGGCAGTGGGCTGTCCGTGAACCGGATACTTTCACCGCGTTTCCCGGCGGTGGCGTGAGCGCCACGAATGGCGAAACCAAGGTTTTTGTGGGGACCCATCGCTTTTTGACCGAACAAGGGATCCAGGAATCGACCGAAGCCGACGCGACGTTGACCCACTTCGATGCGTGCGGACAAACGCCATTGTTGGTGGCTCAGAACGGGGCTTACCTCGGTGCCATCGGCGCCCGGGATCGCCTGCGCCCGGAAGCGCCCGGCGTGCTCGCCGACTTACGATTGCTCGGGTTGCAACCGCTGATGTTGCTGACGGGTGATCGTGGCGCCGTGGCACAATCCATCGCCGATTCGCTCGGGTTGACGGAAATCCGGGTGGAACTGTTGCCGGCCCAAAAAGCAGATGCGATTCAAGCCGTAGGTCAGCCGATGGCTTTCCTTGGTGACGGTGTCAACGATGCTCCGGCGTTGGCTTTCGCGTCGGTTGGAATCGCCATCGGCACCGGCACGGACATCGCGGCACACGCCGGCGACATCGTGATGATGGGCGACCCGCTCCGGCCCTTACCGATGCTGGTGCGACTGAGCCGGGAAACCGCGAAGGTCATCCGCCAGAACATCATTTGGTTCGGTTTCGGGGTCAACTTCGTCGGCATTTTATTGACAGGGATTCTCTGGCCGCTGTTCGCTAGCAGTCCAGAGTGGTACGAGCGTGGCCCACTGGCCGGAGCGATCTACCATCAACTCGGTTCGTTATTGGTGCTGTTGAATTCGATGCGACTATTGGCGTTCGAACGCACCGCCACCAACGCCGTCGTCGGCCGTGCCCGGACCGCTTCACAAAATGTGGATCGCTGGCTGAACACGGTTTCGGCCGATGATTTACTCCACGGAATCATTCACCGTTGGAAGCCGGTACTCGGCGGTGTTATCGGGTTGTCACTACTGGTCTGGTTTACCAGTGGCTTGACGAGTATCGCCGCGAACGAAGTCGGGGTGGTGCAGCGATTCGGGGCGTTGCGAACGGATTTGCCACCGGGGTTACATGTTCGTTGGCCCTGGCCCGTTGAAGATGTCACGAGAGTTCGCCCCGCGGAAGTACGCACAGTCGAGGTCGGCTTCCGAATGATCTCCGACGATCAAGCCCAGCAATTGGAACTGGCCCGCACCGAGCAGAACAAGCTGCGCCGATCCGGAAATTCGGGGAGCGATGGTGGTCTGACCTGGTCGAGTGCCCATGCGGAAGGCATCGCTCGACAGACCGACGAATCGCTGATGCTGACCGGCGATGGCGACTTGATCGAACTCTTGGCAACCATTCGCTACACCGTCAATGACCCACGCGGGTACTTGTTCAGCAGTCAGAATCCGGAGTCGATTTTACGCTCGGTGGCCGAGGCAGTCTTCCGCGAATTGATCGCCGCTCGATCGTTCCAAACGTTGCTCGGCACCGGCCGATCCGACTTCGAGCGTGCCGCGCAAGATAAGATGGCACAGCGGTTGACCGAAGCGACACCGAACGGATTGGGCGTGCGCATCGAGGGTTTAACAATCCACGATTTGCACCCACCGCAGGAAGTGGTGGCGGCTTACCATGCCGTCGCCGATGCGATTCAGAAACGGGATACCGCCATCAACAATGCGACGTCGGACGCAGCCCGTGCGAAGTCGCGGGCCGGTGACGATGCCTTGCGAACCGTCCGTGCTGCCGAAGCCGAAGCGTACCGGAGAACTGCCGAGGCTACCGCGACCCGCGATGTCCTCCTGACTTGGCAAGCGGCTCGGAACAGTCTCACACCCGAGGAAGAGACGAAGCTCGGTGCCGAACTCGACGAGCGGGTGAAGCTGGGCCAAGAGCGTGCGGCAGTCACGGCAGATATCAATACCCGACGACAGCAGTTGCTCGCCACCCGGCGGGCGCTGACCGACTTCCGCCTCGGTCTCGCAGCGATCACCGCCGTGTTGAAAACGCGCGATAAGATTCTGATTGACGCCGACAAGTT
>JANXWE010000361.1 GCA_025351325.1 Fimbriiglobus sp. | reverse complement strand
TCGACCTTTTACAACATCTACGGCATCGAGCGCGTCGGCCGGCTGTCGGGGCAGCGATTCATCGGCAAGTACGACTGGTACCGCGAGGGCTGCGACTACCTCGTGCGCAACCAGAACAAAGACGGCTCCTGGTCGGCCGAGGTCGTCGAGGATCAGACCAAGGTGATCGCCACGAGTTTCGCGTTGCTGTTCCTATCAAAGGGCCGCAGCCCGGTGCTCATTTCCAAGCTCGCCCACGGCGATGCCGTGATCACGGGTTCTGGGGTGCTTGTTGAAAAAGGCAACGCCGACGCCGTGGTCGATTGGAACCGGAAACAGAACGACGCCCGCAACATTGCCGATTACGCCAGCCGGGAACTCTTCAAGAACCTCCCTCTCGGCTGGCAGGTGTACGACCCGCGTCGGAAAGAGTTCCCCAAGGAACAGGACATCTTGGACGAAGTCGGCCAACTCGTGCAGTCGCCGATTTTGTACTTCAACGGCCACACGGCACCGAAGTTGACCGGTCAGCAAGAGAAGTTATTGAAAAAGTACATCGAAGAAGGTGGCTTCGTGATCGCCGAGGCTTGCTGTGGCAAGGAAGAGTTCACCGTCGGTTTCCGTGAACTGATGAAGCGGCTCTTCCCGGAAAGTGAACTGAAACCGATGGCCCCCGAGCACGCGATGTGGCGGACGCATTTCGCGGTGCCTCCCACGGAGTTCAAGAACGTCGAATGCCTCGAACGCGGTTGCCGGACGGTGCTGGTCTTCTTTCCCGAACCGATCAGTGGTTACTGGGAAGAATCGAAATACATGGCCCCGACGGGCAAACCGGCGGCGAACCGCGGTGAGTCGGCGTTCCACTTGGCAATGAACATCGTCGCGTATGCCACGGGGATGGAGCCGCCGAAGCAGAAGTTGACCACGCGAAAAATCGCCGACGCGAGCGCGGAACTGGCCCCGGCGAAAGGGTTCCTCAAACCCGTGCAAATCAAGATCGGGGAACAGCCCCCGGCACCGGCCGCCATGCGAAACCTGATGAGCTTTTTGCGCGACGAAGCGAAACTCGATGTCATCGTCGGCGTCGAACAGATCAAACCGAATGACGAGGATCTATTCAAGTACAAGTTCATGTACATGCACGGTCGGAAATCGTTCGAGTTCGATGCTGAGAATATCGACAACATCCTTGCGAATGTGCAAAGTGGTGGGCTGCTCCTCGCCGACGCTTGTTGCGGTCAGGCCGAGTTCGACAAGTCGTTCCGCAGCTTCGCGGCGAAACTGTTTCCTCAGAATAAGCTCGAACCGATCCCCGTCGACGACCTGCTGTACTCGGAGAAACTCAATCGCACCGCGATCAGGACCGTGAAGCGTCGGGAAAAAGCGGCCAACGCCCAGGCTGGAAATGATACCGGTTTCGAGGATCTGCCACCGGCACTGGAAGGGATCAAGATCAACGGTCGTTGGGTCGTGATCTACAGCAAGTACGATTTGGGGTGCGCACTCGAGAATCACAAATCGACGGATTGCTTGGGGCACACGCCGGACAGTGCCCGACGCTTAGCAGCTGCGGCTGTGTTGTATTCGTTGAAGCGTTAATTCGACCAGCGTGGACTATCGCCCCGACCGCCAAATTGCTTGGCGATAGTCTGGTTCTTCCCTGCTTCGCGGAGGAGCGGGGCAACCTCATTGAAGAGCTTCGGGTCGAATCCGGCGTCCTTCAAAATACTGCGGGCCACCGTCTTCGGGTCGGTGGACGCCCAAAGCTTTTTCTCGGCCGGTCGGCGGGCCGACTTCTCGAAGTGCGCCAGTTCCATGTCGCGCGACGGATCGAAGTCGGTGGTGCCGTCGAGTTTCGTCCCGTGTGCCACCGAGGGCATCGGCTCCGGCAAGTTCATCCGTTCCGTACGCCGGGTCTCGGCGACCATATGGCCGATTTCCGATGCGAGCACCGCCGCGAGTTGGTCGTTCGATTTGCACCTGTCGATCAACCCTTCCGAGATGAACAACCCATGGGCATCGTGGTGGAACAGCTCCGGTTCTTTGTGGCCGATGGTTTGGAAGGCGACTTCGACGCCCAGAAACGGGCTTCCCGCCAAGAGTTGTCGGCCGATCTTATCCACGCGAGCGGCCGACTCCACGGAGGCATCCGACACTTCCGGGGTTTTGATTTCTTTGTTGATCATCCCGTTCACGGTGCGTTCGCCGAGGACATCGGCGCAGCCGACAAGAGCTAGCAACACGCCGAACGGAAGGAAGCAGAACGCACGCATGGACAGCCCTACCGGAGTTCGGCCAAGCCGTAACGTGACAATGGGAATCGTGCAAGATCAATCGAAGGCGACTTTCACCCGTTTGACGATTCCGGTTGGTCTTGTATCAACATTGAGAACTCCACTCATTCCAGCATGAATTCGCTGACGGAAAACCCTCACTCACATCGCACGCCCGTTCGGGCCGTCCTGCCCTACAATACTCCATCCGCTACCGAGGCCCGCTTGATCCTATGCCCGTATCGTTGCCCAATGTTTCGCTGGCTTGCTTCGGCCTGAGCTACCTTCTGGCGTTCGCGCTCGAGTTGGCCCGTGTCCGCTGGCCGCGGCCGAGTTTGCGCGTTGCCGGGCTGGTGCTCGGTGCGGCGGGGTTGTTCGCGCACACGCTCTTCTTGATCATCCGCCAACCGACCCCGGCCTCGGCATACGGGGCGTTGCTCGCCGTGGCTTGGGTGCTGGCCATCTTCTACCTCTACGGCTCATTGCACCATGCCAAACAAGCCTGGGCCGTGTTCGTGCTGCCGGTGATCCTCGGCTTGGTCGTCATGGCCTTTGCATCCTTTTCCACGGACGAGAATCACGACCATTCCTTGGACTTCGGCACGCGCGTCTGGGGGGCCATCCACGGTCTGTTCGTGCTCTCGGCGGCCGTCGGGGTGAGTGTCGGCGCGGTCGCCAGCACCATGTATTTGATCCAAGCCCGCCGGTTGCGGATGAAACTCCTGCCGCTGGGCAAAATGAAGATGCTCAGTTTGGAACGGCTCGAAGGGATGAACCGGCGGGCCGTGAACCTCGCATTCCCGCTTCTCACCGTTGGCTTGTTACTCGGCGCGGTGCTGCTGCGGCATTACCATGACTTCGCTGACAATTGGCTCTCAGTGAAGTTCCTCGGCACCGTTGGCCTCTGGGTCGTCTTTCTCGTTTTGACCTACCTCCGGTACGCGGTCACGTTGCCGGGCCGTCGCTTGGCGATGCTGACGATCGCCGCATTCGTGCTGATGTTGTTGGTGTTGATCGCGGGCCACCCGTTCGTGAAGGGGGACTCCGCGTGAACCTCCGAGCCATCGGCTGCAACTTCCGGACGGCCCCCGTCGATATGCGAGAGAAGCTCGCCTTCGACCCGGCGAAGCAGGAAAAAGCCGTCGTCGATCTGTCGTCCCGTTTCGGCTGCGAAGTCGTGCTGCTGTCCACCTGCAACCGCGTGGAACTGTACGTGGCGCGGCAGCCGGGGGAGCAGCCGTTCGACGCCGGACTCGCGGCCGAGTTCTTGGGCGAAATCCACTCCGTACCAGCGGCACAGGTCGGCCCGCTGCTGTACGAACACGCCGATGAAGCGGCCGTGCAGCACCTGGCTCGCGTGGCATCGAGCCTCGATTCGTTGGTTGTCGGGGAAGGACAGATTGCCGGGCAGATGAAGCAGGCTTTTGAATTCGCTCACAAACTCGGTACGACCGGGCCGATGTTGAATGCGTTGCTGGCGCACAGTCTGCGTGTCGCCAAGCGCGTCCGTACCGAAACGGGGATCTCGGCGGGGCATGTGTCGGTGTCGAGCGTCGCCGTCGATTACGTTCGTCAAGTGTTCGACCACTTCCGCGATAAAACCATACTCGTGATCGGTGCCGGCAAGATGGCCCGGCTCACGCTGAAGCATTTGGAAGCGCTGCAGCCGGGCAAGATTCTGGTGACGAACCGCAGCCCCGAAAAGGCCGCCGAAGTCGCGGCGATGTGCGGCGGGCAGGCGATCCCGTGGAACCAACTCGACGACGCGTTGGCCAAGGCCGATATTGCTCTGAGCACCACCGGGGCGGGTGAGCCGATCATGCCGCGGAAGCGGTTCGTGGAGAAAGTTCTGCCGTACCGGGGAACTCGAACGCTGGTGGTTCTCGACATTGCCGTGCCGCGGGATTTCGATCCGGCCATTCACGATGGTGATCGTGTCTGCTTGTTCAACATCGACGATTTGGCCCGTGTCCGGCAGCAGACCATCGGCGAACGCCAAAAGGCCGTGGCTCCGGCCGAGGCGATCATTGCCGTCGAGGTGAAGAAATTCACCGAGGATTGGAACCGTCGCAAAAGCGGGCCGGCGATTCAGCAATTGCGTACGAAGTTTGATCGTGTTCGTGCGGAAGTTCTCGGCCCGTTGCTGGACAAGCTCAACGGCAAACTGACCCCGGCTGATCGTGAGTACATTGAAGGGGCGTTCCGGCTACTTCAAAACAAACTGCTGCACGCCCCGATTGCGGCCCTGCAAGAGGCGAGCAAAGAGGGGGAGTCCCGGAAGTTGGTGGAAGCGATGCAAAAGCTCTTCAATCTGAACGGGTGATACTCTGTCATACCTTTCCGACGTGTGTGCCCCACCCTCCATTGGAAAGTAACTTTCTGGCCAGAATGGACTCAAAACGCCGGAAAGTAGATTATTTTCTAAAATCAACTTGGAGAGGATATGACTTCGTCAGGCGTTTCCGGTTTGTGGGACAGGATGCGTAGCCTTTGACCGAGTGCCGCGCAGAGCGGGCGAGAGTCGCGGTGGTTCATGGTGTACATTTCATCGCAGTTTGCCGCGACCGATTCCAGCGCGATCAACAAATCCCCGACGGTGAGGCAAGGGTTCCGATCCGTCGTGTTGAAGCCTGGAACGGTCGCGTCGTTCAAGAATTCCAATATTGTCGATAGCTGCTGTGGCCGGCCTGCGGTCTCGGTCGCCGTAGCCAAGTGTTTTCGGATCGAGGAAGCCGAGTCCGACATCTTAGCCAAGAATTGCTCAATTTGGCATCGACTGTTCGCGCCGCACTTCTTTTCGCCCATGTCGAATACCGCGTGACGACCACGCTTCCGTTCGATGGGATCGATATTAGCGCACCGACAACCCGACCCGCGCTCCAAATAATCGACCCAACTGTCGAATTTGCCCAAACAGGTCAGAATCAACGTGCGGAGCTTGGTTTTCAACCGATCCGTCTTGTCCTCGTCATCGGTACCTGTGATGCCGGCCATCAAGCCCAAGCAGATGCCCGCCCTGTTCCCGTGAAAGCGATGCTGACGGAGTTGATTCAAGTGGTGTTGGGTCTCTGCGAATCCCCCGTTAGTTACAAGCTGACGGTAAAGAAATTCCGCATCGCCCAGCAATCGGCGCTTCAATTCCTGACGGACAATCAGCCCCGAGACCTTCGTGCAGCCACTCGCAGAACCCGTCGCCACTTCGACCTTATCGGTCTGTTTTCGGGACTGGGTGTGGCACGCGATGAAGACGGACGTATCAAGGTACGTTCTCAGTTAGATGCCCCTGTGAAGTCTTTGAACTCCACAAACGATGGAACCCCGATTTCGTCCATCAGCCGCACAGCTTCGAGGAGTTGCCTATGCGATTTCTCGGAAAGGCTGAGCAAGTCGTGTACGAATTCTTCGAGTTTTCGACCTTGGATCGGTGACAGTAATGCAACGCCATCTCCGCCGAGTTCCCGGATTGTCGTTTGGAGCCGATCCAAGATGCCGACCCAATTGTCGTCGTCGCGGTGCTTCCGAAGCTTCCACATTGCCTGTAGTGCAACACTCAAGTTGCAAACCGGCCCGAAAGAGTCGGACGGATCGCGCTCGAGCGATTCGGCGATCGCCGTCGCGGCTCTCTTCGCCTTGACCCATTGCGAGCGGAGTTCGGCACGCAACTCTGGGGCGGCGGGATCGAATCGCCGGAGTGGATATGAGGAAAGTGAAGTGGTCGAACGCACCGTCGGCGAACCTGGCGTGGAACTGGTCGAAGTCGCATCCGCGTAACCGTTGGAAAGTAGGGTCACTGTAGGGGTACCGGACGAGCTTGTAGCCGATTCAAACATTGTGTATCTCCGTATCGGAAACACATCGGCGGAACTTGTCAAGTAGTTCCGTCGAATGCCGGTTGACGAAATCGGCGACCTCGTAATCGATCGCCACCCCGTCCCACAAGAACGCTTCGAGATCGACTTGTCCGAAAGTTCTCGGGTTCAACTGGCGCTGCCGATCTTTTTTCAATTTGGACAACAGTTGCTTATCTTGATCGGTATTCAGCCGTTTCGCATTGGACGCGCGAAAGGCGAGTTCCGCAGGTCCGAGGGAAATGACGGCATTTCCCTCCATGCCCTTCACTTCGATCCGGTAGCGACAATCGTCGGCAAAAAGTACGAGAGCGCTGGTCAGCGCGAAGTAGCCGTTCCCGAACGCCGCGAAGACGGGCGGTGGGATCGGGGCGATTCCGAGCCGGCGAATCCACTGGCTCGATTCTTCGAGGGAGTCGGTGGGGAACTGGTATGTTTCTCGGTATCCGAGTTGACTGAACCGATCCAACTCAAATTCATCGACCAATTCTCCTATCAACGCCGCGCATCCTGCGGCAAACAGCGGCATTGCTACTTCGTTGATCGCTTCAGCAGACATCTCAGTGTTCAAAGTCAGCGACATACCGTTGGGGCGAAATTCGCCAACCCATTCCCGTTCGATGTGAACCGCCGTGACTTGGGTGCCCACTACGGTGGGAGCCGCCCAGCCCGGAAAAACTTTTTCCCAGCGGCGTAGAAGCCGCCCTGATCGGTCGAAATAGAGTGAGCCACGCTCGAATTCGACGTAGAAAGTCACCGCTTTACGAAGAGGTTCCTTTCCGGCGATCAAATGGATACCCACCGCTTTTCCCATACTTAGTAGTCTAATCGAGTGATCGCAATTTATCAACTAAGGTCGGTTACTTCGATTCGAGAAACGAAACCACCGTGCGGATGTCTTCGTAGCTCACTTCTTCGTTCAGTGCCAAGAAGATCGGTTTCAGCAGGGCGGTGCCGTGCTCTGCGGTGGCGGCGGTGATTCGGGCGGCGAGTTTTTTGGGCACCCAACAATCGATCGACTTCGGCTTCTCCGCCCGGATGAAATCCGCGAGGTGGTTCGACACCGTCGAACGTGTCAGTTTCGTTCGCCGCATCACGTCCTCGAGCGACATACCTTCTCGGAACAGCGAAAACGAAAGCGCCTTGGCCGGGGAAAGTTTGCCCGAAATCGGCACGCGGATCGCCGCTTCCCGTGGCGGCGGCAAGTCCGTCGCCAAGGCATTCGCTTCGGAGTGATTTCGGATCAACTCCAAAAACGATTCGCCGAAGTCACGGAGCTTCACATCCCCGACCCCCGACACCACGCGCATCCGTTCCAGAGTCGTCGGCCGGCATCGGGCTAACTCGGTCAGCACGTTGTCGGCGAAAATCTGGTACGGCGGTACGGCCAATTGCGTCGCCAGTTCCCGGCGGAGCTGCCGGAGGAGTTCGAACAAATCGGGATCGCAACCGGCGGGCAGAGTCGTCGCCTCGGCCGCGTCCGAACCCGTCGCGGAGGTTTCGATCAGCCGAACGGAGTGGGTGCCCTTCATCACGGCCCAGGATGTCTCGTTCAACTTCAGGATCGGGTAATCGCCCTCGGTCTGCACCAGCGCGTGTTGGCCGACCAACTGGAAGATGCAATTGCGGATCTCGGCTTTCTCCATGCCGCTGAGCAATCCGAAGGTACTGAGTTTGTCGTGCCCGCGTGAACGAATCGATGCTGTGTTCGCCCCACGCAGTACATCGATCACGTGATTGGCCCCGAAACCCTCGCTCACACGCGCCACACACGAAAGGATTTTCTTGGCGACCGTGGCGGCATCGGGGACGTCTTGCGTGTTGCCGAGGCAGATATCGCACGCCCCGCAATTCTCCGGTTCGTAAACTTGGTCGAAGTGTTGGACGAGCGCCCGGTGCCGGCAAACGGCCCCACTGGCATAGCGCACCATCTGGTCGAGTTGGTTCCGCGTCGCGTTCAAGAACTCCGGCGGGGCGTTGGCTTCGGTCGCCGATTTCTCCATGATGCGACGCAGCGCCATCACATCTGCGAATGAAAACAACAGTAAGCACTCACTCGGTAAGCCATCCCGTCCGGCACGGCCGGTTTCTTGCTGATAGTGCTCGATGGTCTTCGGCACGCAAGCGTGGATGACGAAGCGGACGTTCGAGCGATCAATCCCCATCCCGAAGGCGATGGTCGCCACCACGATCTCGGCTTCTTCGCTGGCGAAGGCGTCGTGGCTCTTCCGGCGGGCATCGGGCGTCATGCCGGCGTGGTAGGCCACGGCTTTGTACTTCGCCCGCTTCAGTGTTTCGGTCAACGTGTCGACGTCGAGTCGGCGCAGGCAGTAGACGATGCCCGCTTCGTTCTTGCGGCGATCGAGGACTTCCCGAACCTGGGCCACCACGTCGGACTGAGGCAAGACACGGTAGGTGAGGTTGGACCGGTCGAAGTTTCCGACCAGCACTTGCGGGTTCTGCAAATCCAATTGCGAGATGATGTCGCTGCGAACTTGCTCGGTGGCCGTCGCGGTGTAGGCGTGGACGGAGCTACCGGGGAAGTAGTCCCGCAGCCGGGCGAGCATGCGGTATTCGGGGCGGAAGTCGTGCCCCCAGTGCGAAATGCAGTGCGCCTCATCGATGGCGACGGTGTGCGCCCCGGCGTCGCGCAGCATCTGATGGGTGCCCGGATTCACCAACCGTTCCGGTGATACGAACACCAAGCGGATTTCACCGGATCGAATCGCGTCGAGTGCCGTGTTCGCTTCGCCGGCGTTCAACGAACTATCCAAACGGACGGCGCGGATGCCATTGCGGGCCAAGCCATCGACTTGATCTTTCATCAGCGCGATGAGTGGCGACACGACCACCGTCAGCCCAGGCCGGACGAGTGCCGGTGCTTGGTAGCAGAGCGATTTGCCGCCGCCCGTAGGAAGCACGACCAAGGAATCTCGACCGGCGAGGACCGCGCGAATGGCCTCGGTTTGCATCGGGCGCAGCGTGGCGAAGCCCCAGTTCCGGGCAATCGCCGCGAGCAAGTCGGCCGGCAGATCCGTTGACATTAGTTCCTTGGTAAGACGACAAACAACACGATCCCCAACACAGTCAAAGCAATGCTGAGAACCGAAAGTGTCAAGCCGGCGATGGCCAACGGTTTGGCCGATGCATCCATCTGCCCGGCGTTCACACTCGAAATGGTCTCCAGACATTGAGGGATGTTTTTGAACGCCACGAACCAGCAACAAA
>JANXWE010000359.1 GCA_025351325.1 Fimbriiglobus sp. | reverse complement strand
TTTTTGAGCGAAAGCGCGACTCTCTTCGTTATTATCGCTACCAAGTTTGCTCCCGCATGGCGGAGGTGTTGGTTGCAATTGTCGATGTAGGACACTGCGAGTTTTATGAAGCTGGAATTTCTCACGTCGCAGGTTATAGTCGTTTCGGTTTGGCCATCAGAGCGTCATGGAGTCCATCACCACGATCCCGCCGACTTCCCGGACGAGGTCGGGCCCGTCATGACCAGCGCATCGGCGAACGTAGTGGGGGTCGGTGGCATGGGTCACTTTCGTTTCTGAGTCGAAGTGATTGCCAATAGTGCTTCCGGATCGAGGATCAAAAAAAAAACATAGGGATTCGACTTCTACAAAAGCGATTCAGCAATTCGTGCATCTATCCGACACACGGAATAGAAAATGTCTGACGCTGAAGCACACCTCGACCAGAATTCTCGCCCTTGGCCGCTGCGAGAATGCGTTCGCTGTCTGCCCCTGTGATCATTTCGTTTCGGAGGATCCGTGGCATCGCTCGGATAATCCGCTTGACTGTGTTCCTGGTAATCAGTTCAAGATCGCTTTCGGGTACTTCCTGCAACAACGGTTTCGGTAAAGGGCAATTGATTCGAACACGATAGCTTCGTGCCCCATTCGCGTCGACCGGGAGCAGCTCTATTATGCGACCATGGAGGCACTGTCTGACCTTGACTGTGTCGCCTCGTTTGTAAAAGAAGCCGATTGCTGAAGAATTCTCCATTGTTCCTCCTCTGTTCTGACATCCTACCAACAAACAAGCCCCCGTTAGAACGGAGGATTGTTTGTTGGTAGGTTGTGCGGCATCTTTTATGCAGTGACGGCTGTTGTGGCACAAGATTTCGAAACGCCAACAGCCATCTTATTCTCTTCATCGGAGTAGACAGCAGCGGACTCAAAGTCCTTTGCAAAGTTGTAGGCTTTGGCACGTGCCCACGATTGAATGCCACGAGGAACTCCAGCTTTTGCCTGGTTAACCTCGTGCCGTACCTTTTGAGAAACTGAACGGAATAGTCTGATGATTTTGATGGTGACAAAAGCCGGATAGCCTATCACAACACCAGGGAAAGTTTGAAAAAGCACTCTTCGGATAATGGCTTGAATCAGCAGTATTTCTGCCAGTTCAAGATCGTGGCGGGCCGCCGATGAAAGCGTTCTTTCCAAAGGTGGCACTTTAGGAGCCATCTCCGTGTTGCTAGTGAACGAGCGAACCGCGAACAAGAATACGAAGAAGTCCATACCTGACGCATGACGGATCACTGCATTTATACGATTCCGAAAAGCTTGGTGTTCTGGGTTGGCAACTTCGCCCGTATGACACACGCGATCCCAAAGCGTATTTCTGATTGCGAAGAGGTCTTGCCGCCAGTTTTCTAACATTGCAGGATACAGGACGTATCGGTACGCGAGTCCGATCCCGAGAATCAGGACAACAATTTTGAGGCCTGTGAGTCCGTATTCGATATCAGTCATGGAAAGGCCTCACTACTGCTCCACACCAGCGTCTGATAGACCGCTAGAAGTGCGAGTCGGGTTTGCGGTCAATTCTTTTGCCGCCAATTACGGACCGAGTCGAGCCGCGATTTTCTTGTATGCTCGGCTTTTGTAGGCAAAACCAGTGCCCAAAATTATTACTAGACACCACGCCAAAAATTCGCTGATGCTGACCCGGACAGCCCAATCGATTGCCGATTTAAAATCAGTTGCTTTGCCAGCCATCGCCTCGATTGACAAAAATGCACAGTAGCCTAAAAACCCCAGCAGTACGATGACGGCAAGCCTCGTGACTGTACCAGCACATATCTTGAGTCTCTCAAGAGCGATGATTTGCCGCGCTGTATCTTCATCGGCTTTCTTCGACTTAGCCGCCGGGCGAAACCCATCTTGCGTCGTCCGATTTGACGCAGTCTGTTAATTCATAGTACGCAAAACGGCGTATTTTTCGACTTCACGAAGCTTTCCAGTTGGAAACAAATTACGCATTGTCGCCGACTGTGTCATGTGGACAGATGTTATAATTTTTTACGGTTTCTTCTAAAACTGTTGTGGGCGATCACTTAATCTTTGCTTTCCGAATACCAGAGATTGCGAGCTTGACATCAATGCGATCTCCCTACCGCCGATTATCCAACACGTAATACACCGGGTCGCTGAAGCGACTCTTCCGCACCGTTTCGGCACTCAGGTTGGTTCGGCTACCGTAGGCACCGGTTGCGGAACCGCTGCGGTGTACGGTGCCGATTCGTTTGAAGCCGGCGCGTTCGAACACCGGGTTGGCGTGGCCCATCGCAGAGAGCGTTTCGATCCAATCCACGTTGCACAGTTCACACGCCCGGCGGATGAAATCGGACGCGATGCCTGCCCCGCGATAGGTCGGGTGGAGCACAACCCGTTGCAGCAACCAGAGTTGTGAGTTCATCGATTGCAGTCCCAAACGCGACCGCGGATTCTTCAAACCGAAATACCGGCTCCGCAACGCCAGGGACGCTGCTGGTGTGCCGAAGACGATGATCCCGACCGGCCTTTCGCCGTGCCAGAGTACGATCACGCGGCGGGTGTAGGCCAAGTGGTGGCTGCGATAATGCCACCGAGCGAAGTGCGGCCAATCGCGGCGGGTGCCGTCGGAGAGCCAGAGTTCGTTGCCGAAGGAGATCCGTTTTTTTTCGGAATCTGATATTCCACGTCGATGACCCCGTCGCCGTGGCAGCGGATGTGGATGTCCGGGTTCAAATCGTCGGCTAAATCGTCGTGCGTGGTGGCGCAGAGTGCACCGATCCCCTGCCGGGTACACGTTTTGCGCAGGTTGAAGGCGACCACTTTGGCCAACGTCCGGTCGAGCACGGCACCGAATTCGTCGAGCAAGATGAACTTCGCCCCATTGGCCAACCCCAACGCCAGCCGGAAGCGGTAACGCTGGCCATCGCTCAGTTCACCGGGAGTTCGGAGCATCAGCCGAGCTTCCCCCAGTCCGGCCACGGCCAACGCCGAAAGTCGTTCGTCGAGGGTTCCGGGCAGAGCATCGATCAACGGGGTATCGGGCAGTTCCAAATTCGCCGCATCCAGGGCATTTTCGCGCTCACCCAGTGCCCGGAGCAGGCTCGATTTCCCCGATCCGCTCGGCCCGGTGATCAAAACCACGGCCCCGGCGGGGATCTCCAGCTCCAATCCGGCGACCACGACGTGTGGCGCTTCATCGACGGTCAGGCCGAACAGATCCATCACCTGCCCTGCCAGCAAGGAGCGGGCACGGGGACGAACGGCATAACGGATATCAATCGGGTTCGGCATGATGGCACCCGCGAGTTGTCAAAGATTTGTGGACGCATGTATATAAGCTCCAGTTCTGGGCTGTCAAATGGAAATGCGGAGAAATCTAAAATCAGGCGGAATAGGCAATTCAGCGAAGATTGAGCGGTCGTACCACTTGTGGCGGTCGGCGTGACTTTCGGGATTCTCCCTCATGTTTGGATTGCGGGATGTCGAAGAGAGAGGTAGCAGGGAGCAAGATGCTTCCGAGCGACGGGGTGTTAGGGGGTAACACACCGTCGGATGGATCAATCGCTCGTCTCGTCGGTTCGGGGGAGTGTCGGAACAACCGGCACGGCCACTCGACTCCGCCGGGCTCGTTCAGGAGTCTGCCATGCGGAAGAAGGTTCTCGGAACATTGGCGTTGCTGGCAGCGAGCGCAGGGGGAGCGCTGGCCCAAAGCCCGAGTCGAAATCCGGTACCGGTTACCCCGGTCGGAGCTTACGACAACTCTGTCATGCAGGGCCAGTACACCAATCCTCCGATTCCACCGCAACTGCCACCGGGTGCCGTGCCCGGCCCAGGCGGCTACGGGGAAATGCCAATTCAAGCCGGTGATCCGAACGCTCGTCTCCCGAACGGGATGCCAGCGGGTGGTGCGCCGACGTACCCGAACGGTGGGCCGTACGGCCAAACGCCGTACGAAAGTCCGGGCAAGCAGCGCACTGGCCTGCTCGGCGGCGGACAATGCGCCAGCAATCCTGGGCTTTGGTTCGACGGCAGCTACTTGCTGATGTTCCCGAAATCCCAGACGACTGGCTTCCCGCTGCTGACGACCAGCGCACCTGCCGATGCCGGCGTCTTGGGTCGCCCCACGACGTCGATACTGCAAGGGGGCAGCAACATCAGCCTCGGTAACGCCAGCGGGTTCCGTCTGAGCGGCGGCTACTTCCGCCCGTCCGATCAACGGATCGGTGGCGAATTTGTGGGTACTTACTTGGCCCCGACGTCGAACATCTTCTACGGCAACTCGGCCAGCAACAGCAACGGCGTGCCCGTGATCGCCCGGCCGTTCATCGACACGGGCTCGGGTGGCAACAGCTTGCTCGCCTCGTTCCCGACATACGCTTACGGTTCGGCCTTGTCCCGGGTTTCGACGAATTTCTGGGGTTTGGAAGCCAACGCCTTGGTGAACCTTTACCGCACCGGTGAGAACGATTCCCGACACTGGGTGGTGAACTTCGTCGCGGGATTCCGCTTCAACCAGCTCGCCGAATCGATCGACGTCACGACTCGGGCCACACTCTTGGCTGGGTCGTCCGCGTCCTACAACGGAACCACGATCACTTCACCAACCTCGGTGGAAGTGCGGGATACCTTCCGGACGAAGAACTCGTTCTACGGCGGCAATGCCGGGATGCAGAGCCAGTTCAGTGCGGGCCACTGGTATGTCGGCCTGACCGGTAAAGTGGGTGTCGGGATCATCCACCAAGAAATCGACGTGACCGGAACGTCGAGTGCGAGCAACGCGGTGACCCAAACCACTTCGAACAGCGCCGGTGGTCTCTTCGCCAACGCTTCGAACATCGGGACTTACCGCAACGATCAATTCGGGATCATCACCGACTTGAACGCGACGCTCGGCTACCAGATCACGCCTTGGCTCGTCGGAACCATCGGCTACAACTTCATTCACATGAATGCAGTGGCTCGCCCCGGCAACTTGTTCGACGGCCGCGTGGACGGGTCTTTGATCCCCGCCTCGGGCCGCTACGGCGGGGTTTCGACCGGAAGCCCGCCCTTCAATATCAAGCAGGACGACTTCTTCGTCCATGGTCTGAACTTCGGGTTCATCGCCCGCTATTGATCCGAACTGCCGAGATTAACGAAACAAGGCCCAGGGAGATCCCTGGGCCTTGTTCCATTTTCACAGCATCGAACTCAGTTCGATTCGTTCTTTGGCTTGTCTTCGGTCTTCGGCTTGTCCTTAGGCTTCTCGTCGGACTTCGGCTTGTCGTCGGCTTTTGGCATCGCCACGGGAGCAGCAACCGGGGTTGCGGCTGGCATCGTGATCACGGTGCCGGCTGTTGGGCAGGCATTGCAATCCGGGGTGGCCACTGGGGCGCTGCCGTAGCACGAGCCGCTTGGAACTGGGGTGCTGCCGTGGCACGAGCTACCGTGGCACGATTTGCCACCGAACAATTTGCCGCGGAGTCCGAAGATGCCCGCGTGGCTACCGTGGCAAGAACTACCGTGGCACGAGCTTGCAACGGAACTGCTGTGGCAACTGGCGGATTCCGCCACAACTGCACCGGTGCAACCCGCCGAAGTGCTGACCACGGTCCCGTGGCAGCTTGAACGGTGGTGGCCGAAGCTCGAAACATCGCCACTCGAAGTGACGGCCATCATAAGAACCATCGTGTACATCGTCGAAATCCTTCCCGATCCAAGCGTGTGCCGGATCAATCGTTGAGAAAACAGCAAGACCCGTCCTACGCCCATGCAGTGGGAATTTGAAACGGATCCATCCAGGTACGGTCAATTCCGAGCGAGTTTGGGTCGTCGGAATCAATTAGTCAGTGTGAGTTCTGGCAAAACGGGCAAAAGAAACATTTTGGGTAACCGATACTCAAATGTTAGAAAGGCCTCTCAATCGCGTCAACGGGAATTTGGGCGGGTTGCGGGATTTTGTCCGTCTTTTTATTCGACCCCCCGATCAAACTCGGATTATTTCACAAATGCTCTCAATTGCTTGCCGTACAACTCGGCGAGTGGTTTGGCCGGTGCCACTCGCAAATCGGCGCTCCGAGCGTAGTCGGCGAGAGCGGCATCAAATTGCCGCAACGCCAACGCGGTTTGCCCGCCTTCCAAGGCGCACCAGCCTCCGAGCACGACGAGATCGGCGCGTTGAATGGACAACAATCGTGATTGATTGACGGGTCGGAGTAATTGCTCCCGTTGGAGATTGATGATCACCCGGGGCAGAATGGCCCCTGCCGCCGCCAAGCCGACTTCCGCCAGCACCTGCCTGCCGAGTGGAACCGAAGAATCGTTCAAGTAGCCGCCCACCCCCTCGAGTTCCTTCGCCAGCTTCTGTTGGAGTCGCTCCAGAGGCACGAGCGGATTGGAGAGATTCGCCGACGCCGCCAAGAGGAACTGGAACCATTCGTACGCGGGCATTCGATACACGATCCGCTGGCCATCGGCGGCTTGGGATGGGATCTCGTGCATCCCCAACCCGCTCGGATTCTTTTGGAGTTCCTCGCGCTGGAGTAAGGTTTGGGCTTCCTGGACCTGCCCCGTGCTCAACAGCAAGTTGGCCAACAAGCGGACGCCGTCGTTTTTGTAAAGCTCGGAACTCGACTTCAGCAAGACCTCTTGGGCCAGCCCCGCCAACCCAAGCCCGAGGGCGATCCGCGCCCGGCTCAGGGGGTCACCACTCATTTTCTGGGTCTGCACTTGGAACAGACTTTCGCGGTCGAATTGCTCGTCTTCGAGCTTGGCGATCACTGCGGCGAGGGCATTGGTGCGCTCGATATCGCCACGCCGTTTGACGAGGACAAACTGCCGGCGCCGTTCTGCCAACGCCCGATCCAAGTAGCCCACTTCCGTCAGCGTTGCCGCCAGGCCATCCGATGCGGCCTCGGATTCCGGGTTGGCGATGGTGGCTTGGGTCAACGCGGTCACGCGCTGAGTTCGGCGCAGTTCCGCAACCAACCCACTCTGGTTCCCAGCGCGATTTTCCACCGTGGCCCCGAGCACGGCGTAGCCCTTCGCCAAGTCGAGCCACGCCTGGGCGTCGTCCGGATTGGAAAGCAGAGTCCACCGTGCCGAGCGAATGGCGAGGAGTGGCAGCGCCGGACTACTGGAATTCGTTGCGAGTTGCAGATTGAGGTAGGCCGCCGCCGAGAACGCAACTGGATTCCGATCTGAACGTTGAACCGACGCGGGCCACCACCACTCCCGAAACTGTGCGAGCCGTTCCAAGCGCGGCTTCTGTTCGGCATCGGTACCGAACGCCAGACGTTCCGGGTTGAAGTCGCCCCGAACCGATTCGGTTCCGAGCCAGACCGCCCGGCCATCGACTGCCATCACCCGCCAGCGACTGCCCGTCGTGAGGATCGACGCCAAAACTCGTGGGGAAGAATCGATCAACAGAACCGCGGCAATCCGGTGCTGGTTCCACCGATCTTTCCCGGTCGATTCCAGTCCGAGTTCCTCGACGAGATTCAGCGAGTGAGCTTGCCCGGCGCGGGCGTGCCAGTCCCAGCGCGTGTCGAGATACCCGCGTTCCCCCTTGGCAAACCAGGCGAACGTGTTGGCCACATCGGGGGTCGTGCCGAGAATGTGCGATTCCGTTGGTATGTCGCCTTCCGTGCGCCAACTGTTCAGTCTTTCCGCCGCTTTCACGAGCGTCGGATCGGCATAAACCGCCCACCCGACCATGCGATCCCGGCCCCGGGCCCCTTGCAACCAGCCGCTCCAAGTCGCCACAGCACAGCAAAGAATTGCCACCAGCGTGATGGCACGACCCAGTCGCCCCCAAGTCAACGTTGGCGTGACCGCTTGAAGATGTCCAGCGATCAGTGAAACGGCAACAATCGCGCAGAGTGGAACCAACCGTGCTTGCCAGACCGACATTCCGACCACGCCGCTCCAGACCAAGCAGTGCCAATGTGCCGCGCGACGATTGGCAACCAGCGCGATGGTGCTCGCCAACACCAACCCGCAGTAGGCCCAGAATGCGGCACTGTCGCCATGCTCCACCAACGAATTGACCGCGATATAGGAGCTGAATTGGGCTGCGACTCTGGGATCGTGTTTCAGATCGCTCGACCAAAACGCGGGGGATAACTCGGCGGGAAGTGTCAGCCCGTGGACATGAAACGGACTCGCAAAACAGGCGGCCAACGTCAGCAGCGGCAACCAAATTGGAACGAGCCGCGTCCGTTGCCAGCGGTGCCCGAGCCAGTGCAGCGCCGTGAAGGTTGGGCCGAGCAGATACCAGTCATCGAGGTTGACCCACACCGCAACGAGGATTGGGATGTACCGATAGGCGGTGCCACCACTCTGCAAGAGTTGCAGCAGGATCGCCAACAGCAGACACGACACAATCATCGGTTGGAGTGTGGCCCGAGAACTCAACGCGACCACTGCCAATGTCATGAACAAGGCAGCCGACCAGCGCGGCTGATCGCGCCGGAGTCGAACCATGCCGATCCCAACGGCCAACATCACCAAGGCCGCTTTGGCTGCCACCAACCCCGATCCGCCGACGCGTTGAAATAGTTGATACGAAAGCCAGTCGGTCAGCCAAGCGTGATTCACCCAGCGCCCTTCGGTGGCATAACTCAAGGGGTCGCTGGAAAAGTCGTACTGACCGTTGGCCACGAGGCGACCGACCGCCAAATGTTGCCAAATGTCCGAGTTGCGAGCCACAAACGATGACACCAGACCGGCCAAACCGAGCACGAGGATCAGCAAAATGGAATCGGCGGTTCGGCCCCAACGAGACACAGACGGGAGATTCGGCACGCTCATATCCGCTCGATTCGCTACGGGTGGCTCTCAATCCGGCTTCAGCATTCGTTATAGCCGGTTCGCCACAATCACTCGCCAGCGTCCACCGAGATCTTGGATCGTCTCGCCCAAGTTCCAATCGGGCCGGTCGGTGAAGAGTGCTCGGACGCCCTCATTCTGGGTGTAGCCGATTTCCAAAAGCAGCGTCCCGCCCGGCTTCAGGTACTCGGCTGCATCGGTCGAAAAGCGGCGGTAGAACGCCAAACCGTCGGGGCCACCATCCAGGGCCAAACGCGGTTCGTGATCTCGAACATCCGGTGCCAGCGTTGCGATTTCCGCAGGCGAAATGTACGGCGGGTTGCTCACGATCAAATCGAATGGTTCCTGCACCGGCACCGGAGCGAAGAGATTCCCCTGGTGAAATTGCACGCGGGTCTCGACGCCGTGCAGTTTCGCATTGCGGCGGGCCACCTCCAGAGCATCGGGTGACACATCGACGGCCGAGACGCTGATTCCCGGGCACTGATGCGCCAAACTGATGGCGATGCAACCGGAACCGGTGCCGACATCGAGAACGCGCGCCGACGGTTGCGATTTCAACAGCTCGAGCGCTTTTTGGACCAGCGTTTCGGTATCCGGGCGCGGGATCAACACGGCGGGGGTCACTTCGAACCGCAGCAGGAAGAAATCTTTGCTGCCGATGAGGTACGCGACCGGCCACCCCTGCACCCGCTGCTGGATGATTTCCCGGAACCGCGTCCGCTCCGCTTCGGTCGGTTCATCGAAGGAACGCACCAACACATCGATCGGCTTGCAATCGAGCACGTGGGCCATGAGCAAACGCGCCTCGAGCGCCGGGGCTTCGATTCCTTTTTTGCTCAAGAAGTCGGTGGTCCATTGCAGAAGGGTGCGAACCGTCCAAACCGGCGGAGCCGCCGCCTGATCCGTTGCCATGGTGCGGAATCCGTCCGTGGGGCTGAATTGGTAAGCGGGTATTTTAGGATTGGTCAGGCGAGCCGGCCACGTCAGTGGTCGGAGTATTGGGAATGCAGCCTCATGGCGATTCCTGACCCTTCTTCGACTCGGCCGCCGGCTTCGGTGGTTCGGGCACCGCCTTCGCCGCATCTTCGAAGGCCTACTGTTGGTCGCGCTCCGCCTCCGCTTCCAACATCGCCCGGCGTCGGGCCGCGAACGCCTCGTACTCGGCTTCTGCCAATCGCATGGCGTCGGAGTGGCTGACGCTCCCCTTGCCGGCCATGACGGAACGGTCGTTGAAGCGCAGGAACCCGTTCAGCTTGGTCCCTCGCGGATTCTTCAGCCGCTCGTCGTCCATCGTGAAGCCTTTGACCAAATACTCCTTCAACCGCTCTGTGGGCCACCGGCGGACTATTGTGCCACATGGGGACTTTACCCGGTACCCGACCGCCAGAATCATATGGGCGAGTCGATCAGCGACCGCTGCCGGATTTCTACATGATAAATGTATCCGGCCGTTGAATAAGATGACTTCCTAATTGGTTTCGATTACTTTGTAGCAATTCACAACACCGATCGGGTACGCCGCGTACGCCGTTTACAGTGGCTTGGCTTTTCTTCTCTTCCAGAGGCGGCGTCCGGCCTCCGGTGGCGTCCACTGACCAAATGGTGCCGGCAGATATTGCGAACCCGGCGGAACACGTTCGCTACGCGGTCATTGAACTTGCAACAACCGCAAATCCAGACCATCGCTCACAAACGCTTTGAAATCCTTGTCGAACGTTGCGAACATCAAACCTCCCGCGATGGCGAACGCCGCCAAGTAGGCGTCCATCCAGAGTTTTGGTGCTGCCACTGGCCGACCGGCCAAACGGTGCCACAGCGGTGTCAATCCGTCGGGCTCGTCTCGGTATCCGACTCGGGGCGACTGTCGAATCCCGTGCAACGCTTCGACCGCGAGGGCGTTGGTCATCTCCTCGGCGCCGTACAAGCGTATCAGAGCGGGAGTCGTCATCAGCCGGAGGAAACTCTGCTCGGTGGATCGGCAGAAAAGGGCACGGCGGCTGTCGGTGGCTTGGTCGATTTCGGCTGAGGCCACCCCGTGAGCGGGATGCGAGAGGAACGACAGAGCCACCCACACGTTGCTGTCGAAAAGCGTGTCCGGCCCGTTCATAGTCATGGACGGCGGGGCTGTGGCGGTGGACATGGATGAGCCTCATTCTGAAGCAGTCAGGAGAGGTATCACTTCTCTCCTCACGACAGCTCCCCACACATCATAAGCCGCACACGCGCGAGTATCTGTTTTTGCAGTGCGCCAGCGGTTCGGTAGTTCACTTCCGAATTTTGGGAATAATTGAAATTCTGACGTGTGTTACTGTCCGCTCGGACGGGAGGTTTCAGTGGTTCGAAAAATCCGGACCTGATATGCGGGGCTTGTGCCCCCGCCATTCAATCACTTTCACGTTCTTTTGCGGCGCTCGGATTACGCGAGTGAGTCGTCTTCGAGCGGTTCCAAAAGCCAAGCGTCAGCCGTCCTACTCCAGTGCGGCCTGTTCGAGCGCGAGGATGTCTTCCACCGTCATCCCCCAGGCCGGAGCATCGGGCGGAGATCCGAAACAGGGCAGGCCGGTCTCGGGGTGGAATTCCAAAGCGAGGGGCAATGCCGCAACCGGTTCGGACTCGGTCTGCGACAACCCCTTCCGCAGCAACGCCTGAACCGATTCGGAAAAGCCCAAGCCGCTCCGCCGGGCGTGCCGCCGCACGCCGAGGAGGATTTCATCCGCCAAATCGATTGTGGTGGTCATGGGAATATCATCCTGCGGCCATGGGGGCCTGTCAAGTTCGGATCGTTGCGATCGCACCCACGCACCAACGACTCCTGGAGACCATTTCGTAAGTCAAGCTCGTCGAGACGCGGGAGTTGAAGCAACTGCTCCGCCCCCCCTACTTCCCCAACAACTTCAGCACATCCTTCAGCCCCAGCGTGTTGAACACGTCGGCTTTTGTCAGCCACCCCCGGCGGGCGACGTTGATGCCGTAAGGGGTCAGCTCCAAATCGGCCGGGCTGTGGGCATCGGGGTTGATCACCAACTTCACGCCGAGGGCCTTGGCCCGCTTCACGTACGTCCAGTCCAGATCGAGCCGCGACGGTTGCGCGTTGATCTCGATGAACTTCCCATGCCTGGCGGCGGTCTGAATCACCTGTTCCAAATCGAGCTTGTACCCCGGCCGACGGAGAATCAATCGCCCCGTGGCGTGGCCGAGCATGGTGGTGGCCGGGTGACTCAGCGCCTTGCAAACCCGCGCGGTTTGCTCGTCTTCGCCGAGCGCAAAATGGGTGTGGACACTGGCCACGACGTAATCGAACCCGGTCAGGAAGTCATCTTCGTAATCGAGTGAACCATCCAAGAGAATGTCGCACTCGATCCCTTTCAAAATCCGGAAGCCCTTCAACTTTTCGTTCAACTCGTCGACCTCGGCCCACTGTTCACGAACACGTTCCGGACTGAGGCCACCGGCCATTTTCAAACTCTGCGAGTGATCCGCCACGCCGAAATATTCCCAGCCCAACGCCTGGCATTTGCGGGCCATTTCTTCGAGGGTCGCGGTGCCGTCGCTGGCCGTGGTGTGGTTGTGAAACACGCCGCGCAGATCACCGACTTCGATCAACTTCGGCAACTCCTTCGCCAGCGCCGCTTCGACTTCGCCGGTGTCCTCGCGCAGTTCCGGGGCGACGTAAGCCATGCCGAGCGCCTTGTAGATGTCGGCCTCGGTCTTGCACTTCGCCGTGATTGCCTCGTCCCCGAGACCGTACTCGTTCAAGCTCAATCCGAGTTCAATGGCCCGCTGCCGGAGCCGGATGTTGTGCTCTTTGCTGCCGGTGAAGTAGAGTTGCGCGAACGGGAATTGCGCGGCCGTCACCACCCGCAAGTCGGCGTTGAGCACGATGCTTTCAGTGCCCAATTGAAGCTTCGCCACGATGCTCGATTTCGTCGGCCCGTGCCCGACGACCTGCACCACCTCGGGCAACGCCACGAACGCATCCATGATCGGGGCGGCCGTGGCACTGGCCACCAGCAAGTCGAGATCCTTGGCGGTGTCCCGGCGACGCCGCATGCTGCCGCAGAGTTCCACTTGCTCCACGCCGGGGAGTGCCCGCAGTTGCTCGACCAAGGCCGTGCCCAACGGGTACGCTTGATCGATGCGGACGCGCTTGCCGAACGAATCGAGCAGGGCGATCCCGTCGAGGATCTTGACTTGGGTCTTCGCCCCGAAGCCCTTCAGCTCGGCCACGGTTCCCGCTTCGCAGGCGCTTTTGAGCTGGGCCACCGTGTCGATTTTCAGCTCGTCGTGGAGGGCCTTGATCTTCTTCGGCCCGATGCCCGGCAAGCGGAGCATCTCGATCAAACCGGGTGGCACCGACGCGCGGAGATCATCCAGAAAGGGTAGTTGGCCGGTGGTCGCCAGAGTGATGATCTTCTCTTGGAGGGCATCGCCGATGCCGCGAACGTCGTCGAACCGCTTCTCGGCCACGCGGGCTTTGAAGTCCCCTTCCAACTGAACGAGTGCCTTCGCCCCGGCGGTGTAGGCCCGCACCCGGAAGTCGTTCTCCCCCTTGAGTTGCAACAGAGTGCCGATCTCTTCGAGCGCCGCGGCGATTTCATCTTTGGTCATGGTAGGATATGCTCAGTCATCCTGTTTCGGTGGGGTTTCACGCTGATCGGGTGCCCGAAAGTTGTCGACAGGAGTCCGAGGAACGGAAACCGTGGGCTTGGAACTGTCTTCCAAAAGGTTCTGCTTCCACTTCGGCCACTGACTGACAATGGCGTTCGCTATTTCAAACTGTTCCAGTAACTGTTCCCGGCTCATGTTCAACCTCGATTTTAGCCATTTGTCTCACGGCCTCGACGTAGAGTTTAACCGAATTCGTTTCGTTTTCTAGGTACGATGTTGGCAGCATCAGCACCCTCAGCCTGGAACTTTCGAGACGCCACTCGGATTTTAGCCCAGTGCGAGGGTCTTTACGGTCGAGGCTATAGCTGGATCCTAAATTCATTGAGAACAAATCAAAGAATCGTCTCGGTCCGATTCCGACGAATGCGTCAAACTTCACGAGCCCTTGGCCCAATAACCCATTCTCACCAACGAGAGCTACGGAGTCTTGGTGGAACTCCAACGCCTGCTTTTAGGGTATGGTTCCACGTAAACGACCCGCTCGACACCGGCGGCGACGATGTGCTTCGCGCAGTTGTGGCACGGGAAAGTTGTGCAATAAAGCGTGGTGCCGACAGTCGACAGGCCGATTCGGGAGCAGCAGAGCAAGGCTTCCATCTCCGCGTGGACGACCCGCCCGTACTCCGTCAGATCCCGAAGTGGACTGTTCTCCAACAATTGCGTCAGCTTGTCCGAGTCGAACCCCAGCTTTTCTCCATCCTCGACGATGCTCCGAATGATCCGACGCTGTTCGGCCCGGTTAGAGTCCCCATCCGCACGCGTGAAATCCCGCCCGTCCGGATGATCTTCGATGCGGCCTGTTTGAGCATTCCGCACCGGCCAATAGAGCCCGCCGCCCGCCTTGGGGCAGTCGTTGGCACCGGTCGACAGGATTTGCGAATCGCGGGTGACCACGGCCCCGACTTGCCGGGACATATCTGCCGATCGGAGTGCCGCCGCGAAGGCCATGAACATCGCGTGCTCATCGAACGTCGGTGTCACAAATGGATTCCCAAACCAGACGGAAACGATTCTGGTCATGTCGCTACGCAGTTGATCCTGATTCGGGGTGATCCTGACGAAGAAATCGGCCATGTGAAAAGTCTTGTTCACACGCTGCCCGTGGGTAACTTTGGTCTCTTCTCTATCGCGACCGATCAACACTTCCGCTTGCTCCGCCGACATCACTCGGACATTGATGAGGTGCTCCGTCCGGCGCTCCAAGTCCGAATGGATGCCGATCAACAGAAATCCCGAGGGATAGATCAGCCGCAATCGGGTCACTTCCTCGGGGCGTTTCAACGAATCGATGATGTAGGCGGTCTTCGGAGATTTTTGGGCGTTGCCGTGGTCTTTGGTCCGCTTGGCGAAAATCTCTGAAGCGGCGCCCAATGCGAGAATCGAGTTGTCTTCGCTCGATTCCCGAGCGGCATTCCCAGCATTCATCAAATTGGTGATTCGGTCGAATTGGTTGTTGCCGTGAGCAGAGACTGTGCAAAGCGCCGGAATAACATCTTGGGAAAGCTTGATCTCGTGAACGGTGTAACCCGCGACGCCCAGACTCTCTTTCAGCAAATCGACGACCCGCTTATTTTCGGTGCCGACCGCACTCACCAAACCGATGACGAGTTCCGAGTCAAACTGTTCTTCCATTTGGAACCTCTGGCACCGACGTGGGTGAACTCATGTGAGCATTCTATCGAATGGTTCACCAGACTACATATCCTTATTCAAGCGACGCGCAGTCACGTCCTTCGACTTGAAATTCGCCATCAGCCGGTTTGCAGCGTAAGGGTACTTGGCAGGCTCTGTTTGGGTTACGGGTTGCTCGGCGATCGCTTCGAGTTGTTCCGTGAGGCGGTCGACGAGATCATCATCCGCATTCCGTTCCACCACCAAGTCTCGAATCTGCGACCCCGCTTTATCGGACAGTTCCACGTAAGGCATCGGTCGCAAGCCTCCGGTTCACGACTTGCGCGCGGCTTTAGCCCGACGCATGACTTCTTCGAGTGGAACACCACGACCCCCACTGCGTTCATACTGCAAATCGGCTTGCCAGACTTCCACCGGATCGGGCATTGGGTATTTCGACTTCGGCACCGCCTTCCGCGCCACGTCGGTGAAGAAGACCTTCATCGTCTCCGCAGATAACACGTTCGACGACGACTCATCCGGATCCACCCCGATGCGGGCTTCCTTCCACGCCGGTTCGTCGTGCGTCATCTTCACCAATTCGGCCGGGGTGAACTTGGCGTATTCACGCCAGATCATTTCGATCAAATCGGTCACCGTTGCGGAGATCGGTTCCGAAGGCTCCCCGGCTTCTTCCGGTGTGATCCCGTGCCGCTTCCC
>JANXWE010000318.1 GCA_025351325.1 Fimbriiglobus sp. | reverse complement strand
GGGGACACGCCGATGGCGTCTTCGACGGCATGTTGGCAACTGCGAATTTCTTGGCAGATAGTTCGATAATCCACGTGGCCGAAGCGCGGATGCGTCAGGCTGTGATTGGCGATCCGGTGACCTGCCGCATGGATTTGTCGCAGGGTCGAACGATGCCGAAGAACATTCCGACCGAGCACGAAAAATGTGGCCCGGACGTTGTACCGGGCCAATCGTTCCAACACCGCTGGCGTGACATTCGGATTCGGCCCGTCGTCGAATGTGAGTTCGATCCCTGTTTCGTTTGTGGGTAACCGGTGCGTGACAAGCCGACTCAAGAGGGACTGCTTCCACGAGGGAGTTCGCAGAACCATTTTCAGCGCGTGGTGCGTTGCCATGGCGTCTCCCGCGCCCAGAGGCTCCCGAGCGACAACACCGCCATCCGACCGATCAACCAGAAACTGCGGAAGCCGGGCCAGCGCACCCCGACGGTCAGCATGGCATCGGCGTAAATCGCCGCCGTCAGCCCCATCAGAACCAGTAACCAAATGACCGACCACCCTTCCGGAACAAATACCAACACGGCGAAGGCGGTCAGCAGCAAATGGGCGAGAATCAGTGGTTTGCTGACCAACCAACGGATCGGCCAAGGTGCTTGCGGTACCCGCAGCGAAGCACCCCAACGCCGGCGTTGTCCGATGAAGGCTTTCGGATGCGGAGGTGCCTCGCAGGTCACGGATTCCCCGGCCACAAAGCGGATCGGAACACCCTGGCGACGGAGTGTGGAGCCGTACTCGGCATCTTCCGCGAGGCCGAATTGCGTCCACGGGAAGCGTTCCAGAATGTCCCGCGTGAAGAGCATGCCCGTACCCCGGAGGGGGACGAACCGGCCCAACCGGTCGCCGGCCGCCGCCATGCGGTTATCGAAAGCCGCCCCGATCGCCGCCACAATGCTGACCGGATTGCTCGGGGCGCTGGTCGAAACCACCGCAGCCTGGACGACTGTTGCCCCCGCTGCGCATTCGGCGTCCAGTCGTTTCAGCAATCCGGGTGAGAGTCGGCAATCGGCATCCACGATCAACACGGCATCGGGCCGGCTCGGTAACAGTTGCGCAAAACCTTCGGCCAGAGCGTGGCCTTTGCCCCGATTCCGGGAGTCTCGGCGAACCGTGCAGTCCGCGCCGAACTGCCGGGCCAGCGCTTCGGTGCCATCGGTGCAGTGATCGACCACGACGTGCACGGAAACCAATTCCGAAGGATAATCCGAGGCGGCGATCGAGGCCAACGCCTTGGGCAACGCCACTTCCTCGTCGTGGGCCGGGATCAAAATGGCGATGCGGAGGGTGGGCGTGCGCAAATCCATTCGACGTGGGAAACGGCCCAGAATACTGCCGACGGCGTAGTATAGGCAGGCAATGGAGGCCGGGAACAGACACAGCAACACGACCGCGCCCGTCACCATTCCAACTCCTAGGGGTGTCATTTTCGCAGAGCCTAACTCAGCGGCGCCTCGGTTGCTACCGCAGTTTCCGGAATCTCGCAGCAAAGTCATCTCGGCAAAAGCCGCGCCGGCCACTAAGATGACGTTTCGATTTTCAAGCCAACTGTTTTGGGGACGATCATGGCGAAGGGGAAAGAGGCTCGCGGCATCATCAAGCTGCAAAGCTCCGAGAGCAGCCACTGCTACTACACGCAGAAGAACCGCAACAACAGCAAAGAACGCATCTCGCTGAAGAAGTACGACCCGGTTCTTCGCAAGCGAGTTATGTACAAAGAAGCCGGCAAGCTCTAACGCGACCCGCCGCCGATCCCACGAAAATCGCCGCCCAACCGGGGCGGCGATTTCATTTTCCGTCGTCCGACTCGGTTATTTCTTGAACTCGACTTTCGGATCGGTGATCGTCATCTTCTTGTCCTTCTCTTCAACTTTGCCCGTCACGGTGGCGTCCTTCGGCCCCTGGCAGATTTCGCCGTGGTAGTCCGCTTTGGCGCCTTTGTCGATGAGGTAGTACTTGATCTCTTTCTTCTCGTCTTTGGCGTCCTTGACGATCAGCACGTTGCCGCACTTCTCGGTCTCTTTGAGCTTGCACTTCGAGCAGACCAACGAGCCTTCGAGCTTCGTGGTTTCTTCCTTCTTGTCTTCGGCGACGACCGGGGCCAATGTGAGGGCGAACGCCCCGATTGCGGCCAGCAAGAGATTGCGAATCATCGACAGTACCTCAGAGGGGATTTGGAACCTCTTCAGTTTAGGCATGTTGTTCTCGCAGAGCAATAGGCGAGGGTGGCGAGTCGTCGGATCCCGATCGCTGCACCCAACCGCTTTCAACCGCCGGAGCGTTTGGCTTGGAACCCCATTCGCAGCAATTCTTCGATGATCTTATCGCGCTGGTCGCCTTGGATTTCGATGCGGCCGTCTTTGGCGGTTCCGCCGGTGCCGCAAAGATTCTTGAGCTTCGTCGCCAACTCTTTCAATTCCGCTTCGCCGAGTGTCAGGTCGAAAATCGTGGTCACGCCTTTGCCGCGCCGGCCGGCCGTTTCGCGGCCGACCTTCGCCACCCCGAGTTTCTTCGGCTTCGGCGGATGTTCGACCTTCGGTTCCGGGGCCGGCCCGCCACCGCCGAGTAGCCGTGCGATCAAACTGTTCACCATGCTCTCCGTGGCGGCGAAGTCCTTGGTGTTCCAAAACTCGACCCGTTCATCGGGCGACGGGTGCAGGATGCGGAAGGCGGGTTCGTCGAAGGCGATGATCTTCGCCGCCGTATCAATGTCCCCGAGTTCCAACGAGAGCGGTTTGCGGGCCGTGGCCATCAAGTCGCGGATGCCGGCCCGTGCCAGAAAGTCGAGTGCGTCCTTAGACATGGCCCCGGAACCAGGTGTCAGCCCGCGCGAGATCGCCCGCCAGGGCAGATTCATTTTGGTCGCGGCCGCATTGAACAGGATCTCGGCGACCCGCCCACGCCGCAAGTTTTGCACGCCGACAAAAAGCACAAGGGACGCAGGGGAATTGGCCATACCGGTGGAACTCGGGGGCGACATCTGAGGGGATACTGTAGTGCTTCCCAGGGAGTGTGGGCACAAACTCGTCAACCCAAAGTCGTGGCGGACGCTGGCTCGCAGGGCCGCTCCGCGTTTGGCAATTTCCGGGGGATATTCTTCACACAAAGCCTGTCGCCGCGTTACGATAATAGCCGGACGTCCGAGGCCGCGCTCCCCGCACGAGGTCGCACATGCGATTTCACCTGATTTTGTTGGGTTTACTGGTACTTGGCGCCGTTCGCGCCGAGGAACGGGTGCTGTCGCGTCGGCCGTTGCAGGCCCCGAAAGCGCAGCAGCTCATCGAGCAACTCGGCAGCAAAGACTACAAGGAACGCGAGAAAGCGAGCAAAGATCTGGCGGCGGAAGGTGAGGCCGCACTGCCGTTTTTGAAGGCCGCCCTTCTGACGACGGAAGGGCCGGAGGTGCAGCGTCGGCTGGAAGTGTTGATCGACACCTTGAATTCGGAAGTCGCGTTCCGGCCGTCGCTGGTGACCATCGATTGTAAAAATGCCTCGGCGAAGGCGATCATCAAAAGCGTGTGCAAACAAGCGGGATATACCTTCCAAGATGGTGGGCAAACGGACAAGAAGATCACGTTGAAGCTGGCGAACGTCCCTTTTTGGGAGGCGACCAATACGATCTCCCTGGCTACAAGCCTCTCATTTACCGCGAGTGACGATGATCGAAAGACAATTTCCATATTCAACGATGAGACTGTCAGCCCCCACACTGATGTGAATGGCCCATTTAGATTCACGGCAACCAACATCAATGGTAGCCGCAGTATTCAACTGTCGAATATTCCCAAGGTCGGGCGGCCTTCGAACCAAGAATATATGAACATGAGCGTGACGATTCAGGCGGAACCCAAGCTGGTTCTCGTGGGCGTCGGCACCGTGACCGTCCTGAAAGCGCTGGATGATACGGGGGCATCGCTCGTACCCGCTACCGAGATCGACCCGGGGGAACTCCGGAGTGGTCGGGTGCAGGTGCCGATCGGGTATCGGTCGCTCACGCAGTCGTGCAACATGGGATTCAATCGGGGGAGCCGAGACGCGACCGCGATTCGAGAATTCCGCGCGAAGGTGGCCGTGGCCGTGTTGATTGAAGAGCGGCCCGAGTTCATCATTGAAAACATCTTGGATGCGAAGAAGAAAAAGTTCAGCGGACTCAATTTCGACTTGGAAGTCGTCGATGCGACCGAGGCGATGGGGGTGGCAACCATCAAAGTGAAATTGCAGCAACGGGAAATGATTGCGAACGACCAAAGCTGGTAT
This sequence comes from Fimbriiglobus sp., assembly GCA_025351325.1. Taxonomy (GTDB): domain Bacteria; phylum Planctomycetota; class Planctomycetia; order Gemmatales; family Gemmataceae; genus JALHQU01. The sequence goes on along the minus strand of JANXWE010000318.1, from coordinate 7,395 downwards.
TACGCCGTGAATCAGCGGTTGGTGATGATCGACGACAAGGGAGGGAAAATGATCGGCAACCTCACGGAGCAGAATCAGAACGGCGGTGTCGTCGCGATGACGTTCAGCTTCGCACCGTCGCCGGGCAAGAAACCGGGCAAACCTTCGAAGTTGATCCTCAACGAGTGGATTACGGAATCGCGCGAGATCGAATTCAAGTTCAAGGATATCCCGTTGCCGTAAAGTTTTGGCAGCCTTCGAACGGTGGTCGAATAGTCATTTCCCGTTCGACGTCTATAAAGTCTGTCCTCGCCCTATCCGTACCGACCCGCCGTCAGCCGGCCTATCCCGTTGCGGCCCTACCCATTCGAGGTGTTCTCATGCGCGTTTTGCTGTCCGCACTCTGCCTGCTGGCTTTCGGCGGTTTCGGCTGGGCCGACGACAAGAAAGTGGAGCCGAAAGAAGACAAGAAAGACGAAAAGAAAGAAGACAAGAAGCCACTCACGGTGAAAGAAAAAATCGCCGACTTGAACAAGGAGATGAACACACTCTCCCAAGGGATCGGCAAGAAATTCAACGAGGCGAAGACGAACGAAGAAAAGGATGCCGTCCGCGCCGAGTACATGGACGCACAGACGAAGACCGGGGAAAAATTGCTCGCGTTGGCCAAAGACAACGCCAAAGATGAAGCCGCGTTCGACGCGACCATGAGCGCCGCCGGCATGGGGGCCAAAGGGGCCACGGAATACCTGTTGGCCACATTCGTGGACGACGCCCGGATCACGAAAGCAATTCCGATGCTCGGCCAAGGGCCGAAGGGACAGAAGAACCTGGCGATGCTCGCCGAGAAGTCGAAGAGCAAGGACGTGCAGGGGGCCGCGAAGTTCGCGGCCGTGTCGAGCGAAATCGAAAGCATTGACACTCCGGAAGACGACAAGCCGCTGCCCGAAAAAGCCGCCGCCGACAAATTCGCGGCCGCCGCTGCGAAACTTGCCGGAATCGTGAAAGAGTACGGCGAAGTCAAAACAGCGGACAACCGCGGCAAATCGACGACCATCGCCGATGCCGCCAAGAAGGTGACGTTCTTCATGGAGCATCTCTGCGTCGGCAAGATGGCCCCGGATACGGAATGCGACCTTCTCGAAGAAGGCAAAAAAGCCAAGCTCAGCGACTACCGCGGCAACGTCGTGGTGCTCGACATTTGGGCCACTTGGTGCGGGCCGTGCCGGCAGATGATCCCGCACGAGCGCGAGATGGTGAAGAAGCTGGAAAGCAAGAAGTTCAAGCTCGTGAGCGTGAGCGCCGACGCCAAGAAGGAGACGCTGACCAAGTTCCTCGAAAAGGAAGAAATGCCGTGGACGCATTGGTGGGCCGGTGCCAAGGGTGGCCTGACCGAAGAATACCAAGTGCGCTTCTACCCGTCGCTGTACATCATCGACGGCAAAGGGGTGATCCGCGCCAAGCACCTGCGCGGCGACGACTTGGAAAAGTTCGTCGAGAAGCTGTTGGCCGAAGCCGGCCCGAAGTAAACCACGACCGAATTTGACCGGAAGACCCCGCATGATTCCACGCGGGGTTTTTTCGTTTGGGAATCAACTCTTGGGTTTGCCCGCGCGGCGGAAGCCGGCGATCATCTGCTTCAGCCCCTGCCACCGTTGGCGGAATCCCCGTCCTTGGCTGAACCGCAGCATCCCCTTCATGGCGTCGCCCATGGCGGGATCGTGAGCCAATCCAGCGTCCACGTGGGGGCGGAACTTCCCCTTGCGCACCGAGATCACTTGCGGGTAGGTCATCGCCAGCAAGCCTTCGACCCCTTGGGTCGACCCCCAACCGCTGGCCCCGCGGCCGCCGAACGGCGTGGCCGGGTGCGCCGTCGGAACGACGGTGTCGTTGAACACCACCGAACCGACGTCGAGTTCGAGAGCGGCACCGGTCGGTTCGCCGTAGATACTCGCGGCTAAGCCGAACTCGCAAGCGTTCACCTGCGCGATCATTGCCGCTCGGGAATCGCAAGGGATCACGGCGACAATCGGTGCGAAACTCGCTTCGTGGCAAATGGCCATGTCGGACGAGCCGTCGAAAATGACAGTCGGCTGACACTGACCCGACGATGCCGGGAACACGGTGCCACCCTTGGCGGTCGCGTCCGCGATCAACCGGTTCATCTGCTGCTGTTGGCCCGCTGTTTGCAGCGTCACCGGTTGCGACTTCACTGCCAGTACTTTCAACTTCTCGGCGAAGGCGTCGGAGACTTTGCGATCCACAAAAATACGCCGGGTGGCAATACACGTTTGCCCGCTGTTGAGGGTCGCCCCGTACCAAGCCGTCTTGGCCGCGAGGTCGAGATCGGCATCGGCCAGCACCAGTGCGGCATCGACGCCCGATAGCTCCATCGTGCTCGGGATCAACCGTTCACCGAGCCGGGCCGCGAGTTTCCGACCGACCACATCCGACCCGGTGAAGTGCAGAAAGTGGATATCGGCTTCGACAAGTGTCGGCCCCGCTTCTCGCGTTGCCGGAAGCAGTTGAAAGAGGTCTGGGGGCACGCCGCATTCGAGCAGCCAGCGGTGCAGCACGACCGCCATGCGCGGGGTCTGTTCGCTCGGTTTCCAGAGCACGGCGTTGCCAGCGACGAGGGCGTGCAGGATCGGCACGGCGTTCAAAAAGAGCGGGTAGTTCCAGGTGCCGATCAGCCCGACAATCCCATGCGGACGGGGCACCTTCGATGTCGTCACACCCCAAAGCCAGAGCGGCCGGCCACCGACGTCGCGCTGCGCTAGGATCGACGTAGCCTTCTTTTCGAGGAACTTGGCGGCCGAGGCGGTGCTCAGCACATCGGTGCCGATGGTTTCCGAAGCGGGTCGGTGGACATCGGCGGTGATCGCGGCCAGGAGTTCGTCCGGGTCATCGACGAGCATCGCCCGGAACGCCCGCACCGGCTTCAGACGTTCGGTAACCGGGAGCCGCGCCCAGATAAGCTGCGCCGCACGGGCACGGGTGGTTTCGTCGGTGAATGGTAACGGAGTGTTCAAGATCTCACTTTGTACGGCTCAAACCCGTAATATTTGGGCTGATCGTCGAGCCTCACATGCAACCACGATACCCCGGCGCCGGCAGTACTGAGCCACACCGGCTTGGCCCCGATCCGCTTCGTCATGGCGTCTCCGACCGACTGCCAAAGGGTGTGACGTTGAGCTTCTGGCGCGTGCCGAACGAACGCGGCCAAATGCCCATACGCCGACGGATCGGCGATCGGACGAGGCACAACCATGATCGCATCCCCACCCAAGTTGGGGAATACGGCGATACCGGCCTCGGCATCCGCAAAGTGGTCGGCGAACGCCTTCGGCTCGGGACGCCGAGCCAAGGTAGGACTGTCCAGCAAAACGAATTCGAATGGTTGCGACATCGTCGTTTCAGTCACCGGCGGAGTCTCCCAGCGGAACGCGCTAAACGGGGCATCGGCCAACAGTGCGTTAAAAAGAGACCGGAAGTCTGCGTTGACTTGCAAGCCGCGGAGTACATCTGCGAACGTCGCCAGGCTTGAGTTGCGAGAGACGGAGAACCGGAATCCGCGAACGTCGGCTATTGCTTCGCTCTGGGTCGTCCACATCAGAAACACCTTACGCCCAGGTCGAAAATCGGTTCACTAAACAGTTTCAAATGTCAAAGGCAATATCGTGAAGTGATACGAACTATATACCAATCACCGTGGCTAAGTGGCCTATTGCGCCGTCAATTTCTTCTACCCTGCTTCCGCGAGTCGCAACCGTGCCACGACTGCCGGGTCGGCGGGGACGTAGACTCGTTCCCGGGGCGTGACTATCGCGGAAACGCCAGCCGACGACAACACGATGCGCTGCTCCGCGACAAACTCGGACAGATCGATGACCTCCACCAACTCTTGCTTCCCGAATGCTTCCAGGACATCACCCCGTAGACCCAACTGGATGGCCCGCCGCTCCGATTTGGCTCCCGAGGGGTGATGATCCGGATCCCACTGCAACCGTACCGATGACCGGTCGACCGCCTGCTTCCATTCCTTCTCGGTCGCGAACTCCTCACTGTCCCACGACGACGGCACGGCCTCGGCGAGGAGCTTGTCGAAGAACGCCCGCCGAATGCGCAAAGCCAGCGTGACCTCTTGGTTCTCCTTCGTGCCCCAACCAGAGCGGTACATCATCCAGAGGAAGTTCGGTTTGACCCAGCTCATGCGCGAGAAGCTGAAGTCGCCGCCGAACGCGCCGTTCTCGGCCGCGAACCGACCGATCGCCGGGCGGTACGCTTGATAGACGATGACCGTATCATCATCGAATTGCGCGAGGATGTGGCGGCCCTGCTTGGGCCACACTTCCACCTGCGCTTGGTAAGGCTCCAGGATCAACCTCACCGGTCGCCCTCTGTCGAATACTGTCAAGGCTTACTTGCACCGCATTTAGCTTGCTGCGCGGTTTGTCTTTTCAGCAGGCGGCGCACCACATGTCGCCAGTCCGATTCGATCCAATCGTCTCCGATCGGGGCCACTCGCCAGTGCCGCCATCCGGCTAGGTCGAACTCCCCAGCCATCCAGGTCGACCGTTCGCCATTGCTGGAATGCACGACGACCGGTCGGATCACGGGCTGGGCCGTGAGCCATTTGGCGACCATGTATCCGTCGCCCGGATCCGAACCACCCGGCTCCGGCTCCAAGTCGTGATCCAGTGAGATGAGCATGGCCGACGGGAGGAGCGGCCCTGTTTCCCGCATCATCGCGTGGGCGTTCCGCCATACCTTCAGTGGGATCGAAGAGTCGAAGGCGGCGAAGCACCGCAGTGAACCGCTCCACGCGCTCGATATCATCTTCAAGCATGAGGATCATTGGTCACCTTGGTTACCGCTTGGACGGCTCCATGATCAATGTCACTTCTACTTCTTATCCACCACGCCGAAGTGGTAGATCGTCGTCTGGATGTACTCGTCGCCGGGCTTCAGCGTGATGCTCGGGAAGGTCGGCTTGTTCGGCGAGTCCGGGAAGAACTGCGTCTCCAAGCAGAAGGCGTTGTACTGCCCGTACACCGCTCCACCTTTGCCTTTGGCTTTCCCGTCGAGGAAGTTGCCGGTGTAGAGTTGCACGCCCGGTTCGGTAGTCAGCACTTCGAGTTTCCGGCCACTTTTCGGCTCGGTGACGGTCGCCACGAGTTGCGGCTTGGCCAAGCGTTTATCCCCATGGACGAAGTTCAAATCGTAACCGACCGGGTCGGCTTTGATCTCTTTGATCCGCGAGCCGATCGTCATCGGTTTGGTGAAATCGTACGGCGTGCCTTTCACCGGTTCGATCTTGCCGGTCGGCAGCAAGCCCTCGTCGCCGGGGGTGTATTTGTCGGCGGTCAGTTGCAGGGTGTGATCGAGAATCGTCCCGCTGGCGTGCCCGCCCAAGTTGAAGTAGCTGTGGTTGGTGATGTTCACCACGGTCGTCTTCGAGGTGGTCGCGCTGTAGCCGATGATCAGCTCGTTGGCGTTCGTCCAAGTGTACGTCACGGTGCAATCGAGTTGACCGGGGTAACCCTGTTCGCCGTCTTTGCTGGTGTAGGAGAGTTTCACGAAAGGCCCCTGGGGTCCGACGTTCGCTTCCCCGCGCCAGATGGCCCGGTTGAAACCGAAGTCGCCGCCGTGGAGCGAGTGCTTACCGTTGTTGACGGGCACGGTGAACTCTTTGCCGTCGAGCTTGAATGTCCCGTTGCCGATGCGATTGGCGACGCGGCCGGTGATGCACCCGAAGAACGGGTTGGTGTCACCAAGGTAGCCTTCGAGCTTGTCGAACCCGAGCACGACGTCGCCGAACTTGCCGCTGCTGTCGGGCACGATCACTTCGGCGACGGTGCCCCCGAGCGTGAGGATCTTCACCTTCGCGCCGCTCTTGTTGATGAGCGTGTACGCAGTGACTTTCGATTCCGGCCGCAGAATCTTATTCGGATATTTGGGATCTTTGAATTCGGGGGCGGTGCCGAAAATCTCTTCTTCGTAGGCCGGGCCGACACCGGGCTTCGGGTCGGCGGCCACGGCAAACGGGCCGAAGCCGAGTAGCAAGAGCAGGGAGGAGAGGGTACGACGCATGGAGAGAGTTCCTCGAGTGAAATTCCACAATCGACAAGGTAGCAGATTCCAGTGACGTCGGGCACTCACTTCTTCGGCTTCGGCGTGGCCTTCCAGCCGTCGACGGTCACTTCGCCGTGGACGCCGCACTCGAACGCGAGTGGTTTTTCCAGGCCAATCGGCTTGTCCGTTTTCGCGTTCTCGAACTTCTTCGTATCGGACACCCCGGTGAGCGTGTTGTTTTGTACCAGCGCGGCGTAGCTCTCTTTGCATCGTAACAGCGGTCGCTCTTGGCCCTGGCATTCGATGATGTTGTCCCGGATCGAGATCGTCTTGAAATCGCACTTCGGGTTGAAGCCGAACAGCCCCTCGGTGCGTGGCGTCGCGGTCGTCCGGGTGACGATGTGGTTGTTGCGAATTTCGACCTGATTGTAGATTTCGTTGATCCACAGGACCCCGCGACCAGGGTTATTGACCAAGTTGTTGTGGAAACTGGCCGGGCCTTTCGCGGCGACATCGCCGAACGACGAGATCAGGTTGCCGCCGTCGTTCTTGATGTCGAAGTCAAATAAGTTGTGGTCGATTTCAACACCGTTGCGGACGAATTCAATCGAGTAGCCGTCCTTCATCCAATTGTGGTGGATGTGGAACGTCCGGCCGCTTTTGGGCACCGACCCGCCGGCGTATTTGGGGATCGAAATCGTCCCGTGGCAAATGTTGTGATCGATCTCGTTGTCTTCATCGCCTTCGAAGGGGAACTCGATGGAGAAGCTCACCTCGATGGTGTTGTGGTGGATGTGGCAGCGTTGACCTTGCCGACCCTTGATGCCGTAAAACTCTTGGGCGGGCCCCATGCGGGTTCGCACGAATCGGTTGTGGGAAATCTCGCAGTCGGCCATCCAGACCGAAAAAATCGCCCCGTCGGTGATGCCGCCCTTGACCCCCGGCTGTCCCTTGTCCCACCGGCCGCCGGCGTCGATGAATTCGCAGTCGTGGATCTTAGCCTTCTGCAACCCGAAGGTGCGAACCCCGCTGGAGAGGGTTTCTTGAATCCGCACGTCGTGCAGGTGGAGGCCGACGTGGAACCACGCGAAGAGGGCGCCGTGGAGCTGCGGCGCGCGGAGGGTCATCCCCGAGATGGTGACGCCGGCCGTGTCGCGCTTCAAGCGCAGGAGGTAGGCGTCGGTGTCCAGCCCCTCCAGCGTCATTTCGGGATCGGGCAACGTCTTCGTCGACGGTTTCCATTTTTTGGTGTGGGTGAGGATCGTCTTCTCGATGCCCGCCCCGGACAGCGTCATTTTCGCTTTGAGTTCGAGCGTGGCGTCGAGTTCGTAAGTTCCCGCC
>JANXWE010000313.1 GCA_025351325.1 Fimbriiglobus sp. | reverse complement strand
GAAGATCGGCGCGTTTGTTTTACTGCGCGGCGTCTCCACGAGCAGCGTCGAACAGCCCATGCCACTGGACAGGTCGTATACGGTGTTGGCGAACCAGAGCAGGTCGGGATCGTAGCCACTGGTCTTGGCAATTTGGTCGATTTCTGTGCGGTAGTCGGCGGGGAAATTGGGCTTCAAATTGCGGGCCACCAACTTGAGCGCGTCGAAGCCGTTTTCTAAATTCACCGCTTTCAAGAAATCGTCGAGCACCGGCCGCGGGTCGGGGGAATGCTTGCCGACGAGTGTGCCGATCTGTTCGCCGATCTCGGCCGGTTTGCCACGCACGATCAGCACCGGCACACCCGAAACAAACTTGAGTTCGCCGTTGCCGTGCTTGCCCTCTTTGAAAACGGAACCGCTCTGGGCACTCGCGGATAGCGACATCAAACACACGAACACCATCGCGGAGATTCCACGCATCACCATCACTCCTCGTTCGCCACGGTGGTGCGACCCAGGGCCACGTCGAACTCGGTCACCAGGGGTAGGATCATCGCGTAAATTGTAAACCCGAACGATGCGGCCAGCGCCACAAAAGGGACGATCGGGTCGGCCGATTCCTCGGTGCCGGGCTTCGCGATCAAAATGTTCGTGACGCAGTAAAACATCGCCAGTGGGCAAACCACCGAGCCTACGGTGAGTGCCGGTGCCGGCCGGTTGCCGGTCAACACCCACCAGAGTCCGCCGATGCCGAGCACGAGGAAGGCGATGAAACTCACCCACTGGTTGGCGAAGCTGCCACCGTTGATGACGATAACGTAAATGGCGATGAGCGTGCCGACGCTCAAGAAGAAGACGGTGCCCAAGGTGTTCACGATGGCCAGCCGGCTGTTGATGATCTGCAAGGCGACGTGGATTCCGAGTGCCATGACGAACGCGAAGAGCAACAGCAGCGAGCCGACCACGGCGATCAACGGGAGGAAGTTGTTGCCGAAGCGTTCCCCGAACGTCGCGTCCGGATCGGTCTTGGTCAACAATCCGACACAGGCGTAAAAAATGGCCAGCAACAGTGGTGGGATCACATATTCTTTGGTGTTGTAGAGCACCCCCAAGATTTTGCCGAAGACGAACTCGCGCGGCGACACATCGGTGACGAGGAGCACGTCGAGTGTGCCACCGTCGCGCTCGGAGGTGATCGATGTCACCGCTTGGGCCGAAATCAGCAGCAAGCTGATGATGGCCAGCGGGACGAGTCCGTACGCCGCTGCGAACATCGGCTTCCCACCGGGCTGGTAGAGTTGCGAGACGCTAAAGTAGAGAATCAGTGCCAGGACAATCCCGAAGGCGACCTTCACCAACACGGGCCGCCGACCGTAGGCGAGTGTGTTGATCTCGCGCCACAAAATGGGGTTCTCCCAAATGCCACGAACGTCGCCGGGGGCCGCGTGGGCCTTCGAGCGGAAATCTTTGAGTTGATCTTGCGAGAGGTTCGCTTCGGGGTCGTGATCCTTGCCTTCGCGCTGGATGATCGGCTCGCCACTCGGGTTCCACTTCCGCAGTTTGCTCATGCCGAACAGATTCATCAGCGTGCAGAACCCGAGCATGGTCAGGGCGAATCCGTACGCCGGCGGCAGCGAACTCCACCCCTCCGCCGGGGCTTGTATGACCGTTGCCATCGCCCGTACCGGATCGAAGTACGCTTGAATTGTCGGCCAATCGGCATCGGCTGCGATCATCGGCCCGACGACGCCAATCGACAAGGCGAGGCAGAAATAGAGCACCAGGAACAGCACCGAGAGTGCAAGTGCTTGGAACGTCCGCTCGCGCCAGAGGGCCACCAGCCCACCGAGCGAACCGGCGGCGTAGGCCGTCATCAACAGCACCGCCCCCGCTTGCAGTACTTGTGTCACATCGATGCCACCGAGCAGCAGATAGAGCGACAGCACGGGGATGCTCACCAGCAGCATCGCCGTGATCGGCAGGAGACTCCCGAGCAGTTTGCCCAGCACGATTTCGTAATCGCGCATGTCGGTGATGAGCAGCAAAATGAAGGTGCGGCGATCTTTCTCTTGCGAGACAGCACTGGCCGCGGAGAGCGTGCTGAAGAACATCAGCAAGACGAGTTCGACGTAAACCGACAGTTGGAAGATGAGTTCGCCGTAGCGGGCCACTTCGCCGAGGTTCGGATCGCGGTCGAAGCCGATGCTGGCTTGGTAACTGGTGATGCCGAGGATGGTGAGCAGCCCGAGGAGGGCCGCCCGCGTGCCGTAGTGGCTGGCTTGCCGCGGGACCGTCGTCAACTCCCGCATGAAGATCGGACCCAGCACAACTCGCCCCCGTTCGGCACGACCATGGAATGATGACAACGTATGGCCGCCGACAGCCGTGCCTACTTCTTGGGCGCCGGGAACTCGACCTTTTTCACACTCTGCAAATATTCGAGCGTCGCTTCGGCCGGTTTACCACCCGCTTTGGCGTGCCAGTGTAGGCTGAAACCGTGCGGCCCTTTGGCGTCGACCAATTTCGGTTGCAGCGTCAGCAACGCCTTCACGACTTCCAGTTGCCCGAGCATGGCCGAGGCGAGCAAATCGACCCGTGCCCCCTGTTCGATGAGATACTCGGCAATCTCCCGGTTGCCCATGTGCCCAGCCGCGCCAAGGGCCGTCTCCCAGTCGCCGGCACCCCAGTCCATTGCGGCATTCAGCAGGGCCGGTTCTTTCGCGAGCAGTTTCTTCACGATGGCTAAATCGCTGTGGGCAAAAATGACAAAATCTTGCACCAACAGCCGGTTGATCTGCGGCTTCTTCCAGCCCGGTTTGAAGCCCGGGGCGTCGTAATCGCGCTCGAACGGGGCCTCCACCGGCTTCGCCACCTCGGCGGGCTTGACCGGCTCCGCAGCCACAGTACCAGCCACCACCGCAGCGCCGCCAACCACGGCAGCAAACTCGCGGCGAGAAATCGGATCGGACATAGCATCATCCTCGGGTGAAGCAGTAGGCAACGACTTCATCTTACTTGGTGCTACGAAGGGAATTCCAGCGCGGTTCGACTTGGGGGGTAAAGGGGAAACGGAGGAAGGTTCTGGGATTCAGTAGTGCGTCGGTAAACCCTTCACGATCCGCACCGTCTCCAGACTCACCTTCACAACTTGCCCGACCAGCCGGACGATGTATTCCGGGTCGTCTTCGCGGTTCGGATCACTCACGATGCCGCTGCGCTTGTCTTCGCTCACCTGGTACTGGTCGATGATCCAGTGCTGGGCGCTGCGGTTGCCGAGGCGGTAATCGTACACCTCCGGCGGAATCCCGGCGAGCGTCAGCGAGTTGTTCACCCGCAGGTTCGCGGTGTGCTTGCTCAGCTTCATCTTCTCGACGCGGTAGCTCAGCGACTTTACTTTCGTGACGAACTGGAGCGGGTGCGGTTCGAGTTTCTCGTAGCTCAAGTGAAGCGCGGCAAGTTCCTTCCCGGCTTTGGCGAAGGCGCAGAAATCGGGGGCGTACGGAATCCGCGGCAGGCTCTTCTTGAGGTTGTCGGCGAACTTCGTCCGGTAGCCGGGATGGTGCAGCACGCCTTAGATGTAATAGAAGATGTCCCACTATGCTGTTGGCGGAGCAGCTTCTGCGACGATTCTGCGGTCGTTGGACAGTAGCCAATGGAGATGAATCCGGATATCTAGTAAGGTGACCATCGCCGAGGTGTGAGGTCGTATGGCGATGCTCGGTCCCGAGTCCGCACGTATTTTTCGTATCACGCACATTGACAATGTGCCGTGGATCCTTGACCACGGTTTGCACTGTAAAACAAGTTTGGTTCAAGATCTCAACTTTGTGTCGATCGGAATGAAAGATCTGATTGAAAAGCGAACTTCCCGCCAAGTACCGATTGGGCCCGGAGGTACACTTGCAGACTACGTGCCGTTCTACTTTACGCCGTTCTCAATTATGATGTATAATATTAAAACTGGCTACAATGATGTGACTCAGCGACGGAATGGCGAAATCGCCATTCTAGTATCTTCAATTTACAAGCTTGAAGAAGGCGGCACGCGCTACGTCTATACGAACGGCCACGCATTCCTCCAGGAAACGGAGTATTACGATGATCTTGACAATTTGAACCAGATAGACTGGGAATTGCTTCGACAAAGAAACTTCAATAAGGATCCGGAAGATCCTGGAAAAGGCGCCCGCTACCAAGCAGAGGCATTGGTTCATTTGCGGGTACCGGTCGGGGCTCTACTTGGCATTGCGTGTCATGATGTAATTGCGAATAAGCGAATTGAGTCAGAATTGCAATCTCGTGATCTGTCAATCCCTGTCCGGACAATGCCACAGTGGTATTTCTAACATGATACGCTTTGCTCAAGGCAATCTTTTGGACGCCGACGTAGAGGCTGTCGTGAACACCGTAAATACGGTGGGCGTGATGGGCAAGGGCATCGCTCTAATGTTCAAAGAGCGATATCCGGACAATTACAAAGCCTATGCCGCCGCATCAAGACTCGGCGAAGTGCAGACGGGCCGAATGTTTGTATCCATGTCGACTGAATTAGCCGGACCCCGTTGGATCATAAATTTTCCCACGAAACGCCACTGGAGACAGCCGTCTAAATTGGAATGGATTGCTGAGGGTTTGCACGATCTGCGGTCGGTTATCATAGCAAACGGTATCCGTTCGATTGCGGTGCCTCCGCTTGGGAGCGGCAATGGAGGGCTTCCGTGGAAAGCGGTTCGTCAACTAATTGAGAATCAACTTGGCAATATGCCGGATGTAGAAGTTGTTGTGTACGAACCTATCGCGCGATACCAAAACGTCATGAAGGGTCATGGCGTGGAAAAACTAACGCCAGCACGTGCTCTAATTGCAGAAATGGTTCGCAGGTATAGTGTGCTTGGATTAGACTGCTCGATTCTAGAAATCCAGAAGTTGGCATGGTTCCTTCAGCGGGTTATCGAATCCCTACGCTTGAAGAATCCACTGAAGCTTGATTTTGCACCCAAGCGGTACGGTCCGTTCGCGCAAAATCTTACCCATTTATTGAACGCGCTTGACGGTAGCTATCTGCATTGCGACAAGCGTCTCGCGGACGCATCGCCATCAGATACCATTCGTTTTGAAGATGAGAAACGCGCTGTACTCTCAGCGTTTTACGCCACCTCAGACGGTGCCGTTTTCACAACCGCAATCGAGCGAACAGATGCACTAATCGACGGTTATCAGTCCCCGCTTGGCATGGAAGCACTCGCGACTGTGGATTGGCTCTTGGTGAACGAGAAAGCTGAGCCGACCTTGATCGGCATAAAGCAAGCGTTGAAGTATTGGCCTGGTGGTGCGTCCGCTGCGGAGCGTAAACAAGCACTATTCACGGATAAGCTTTTGCGAGCAGCACTAAATACTCTTAAGGACTTTTCCAAACCTTCCCTCTGAGAAATCTCGAAAAAGACATCGAACGCGGCTTGGAAGGGCTTGTTCTTCTTGTGCGCGGTTGAGATTGTGTCGGCCAAGCCGCCGCCGAGTTCCGGCATACGCACCTTGAACTCACCGATAGCTTCGTCGAAGCCGAGGTAATCGGGTTCGGTGTAGTCGTAGAAGCGATTCAGCAGGTCGGCGACATCGCCCTACTTCTTCAAGTTTTAATGTTGACGCTCGTCGACGTTCTGGAAGTGCACATTCCGTCCCAGGATTCCCAAAAACTCGCTGAACGAACCCAAGATCCCAGCCCATTCTCTCGACTGTCCACGCTCGACCCCTTTTTCACCCTCGCCGTAACTCGTTGGCCTGTAACGACTTTCCAGAAAAAAGGGGACTGTCCAGAAATTCTGCGACTGTCCAACGGGGGGTGGGGGTGGTACCGCTGGACAGTCGACTCGAACGCCCCCGCTTGCCCACTTCCGTGCCGGGCGTAAAACGCACGCACCGTCTCCCCCGTTTTACGATTGCGAAAGGTCCCCCGCACCATGGGCTTCCATCAAACACCGACTCACAAGAACGGCAAAGGCAGCTTCCACCAAATCGGCTTGGTGCGCGGGCAGTTCGGCAACATCCCCGAGGCCCCGTGGCTGAAGTTCATTGCCGACGCCGGCTTCGACGGCTGGGAAGAAGCGAGCTGGGAACTCGACCTGCGCAAGTGCGATACCGATGCCGGTGCCGCTGCGTACGCTGCCGAGCGGCTGGCGTTGGCCAAGCCACACGGTTTGGAAATCTTCACGGTGGCCACGCACCTGCAAGGGCAAGTGCTGGGCGACGAGCCAAGCGCCAAGACGCTGAACTTCTGCAGCGGCAAGGGTGAAGCCAAGGCCGCGTACAAGGCGTGGCGCCTCGCCGGGAACAATCCACCGCGCACCGATCCGTACTTCGTACCGAGCGAAGTGGCCAAGCTCGTCCACGCGGAAGCATTGAAGGATCTCGAAGCGTGCGTGCGTTATGCCGGTCACCTCAGCAAATTGCAGGGTCGCAAAGTGGCCTTGCCCGGCTTCGTCGGCAGCCCCGCCAATTGCTGGAGCCACTGGTTCTTGTTTCCGCCACTGCCGGGGGAAATCGAAGGCTACAAACTCCCCGACGTCCGCGAACTGTCGTTGGAACTGCTCGTGGAACGGTTCAGCCCCGTCTGGAAACTGTGCAAACAATACGGCGTGACGTTCGACCTCGAATGCCACCCGAGTGAACGGGCCATGGGCGATTTAGAAAGTGCGGCTGACTACATCAACCACATGAACAAAGCGGGCTTCGAGGGCACCGTCGGCTTCAATTTAGACGGCAGCCACCTCGAATGGCAGAACGTCTCGGTGATCCAGTTCATCCGCGAGTTCGGCCAATACATCCACAGCGCCCACGTCAAGGGGGTGCAGGTGGAACGCGAACATTGTCGGGGTGGTCGCTTGGGTGGGCACCGCAACATGGGCCACTGGACGAACGGCTGGAAGTTCGTCACGGCGGGCACGAAACGGGACGCGAACAGCTTGGAGGAGATCTTCATCGAGCTGAACCGCGTCGGCTTCGACGGTGCTGTCAGCATCGAGTGGGAAGACAACGACGCCGACCAGTTGGCGGGGGCGAAGGCGGCCCTGGCGAACTGCCGTGCGGCCGACTTGCCACCAAGCGGCATGAAGCATGATGAGATGCTGAAAGGGTGAGCGGTCTTGGTGTAGAATGGGGGTAGGGAACTTCGGAGGAGGGCAGAGCGATGGCGGAACCAACGGACGAGCAACTGAAGGAATACGCGGACAAACTGCCCGAAGTCTATCGCACGGCGTTGGCCGCTTTTATCCAAATCTTCGACGACGGCACAGCGATTCGTCGGGCGGGAACCCAGGTGGGGTTTCCTCGGATTTGCTCCGAAGTACTCGAGGCACATCCGGCCCTCAGTGATGCCGACGTGAAAGCGATCCTCGATCAGTTGATCAATCACAGTTTCATCAAGGATGTTGTCCCTTACAAGGGCCTCGAAGATTTTCCCGGAAACCAATTCCGTCGTTACGTGCCGACTTTGTTAGGAGAGAGGTTGTTCGGGGCCGTTACAGGTGTCGAACCGGTGCCTGAAGCAATTCCGGCACTCCCCGAACCGGCTTGGGCGTGACCGCGTGTTTTGGCAGATCTCCTCATTCCCGAAGTGCTAATATCACGTCTTCTTGTCCCATTGCCAAGAGGACCGTGACCAATTCGTTCGTCCCGTGTACGAAGCTTTGATCACGAAGGGGATCAAGCCGTTCATTGATATCGAGGCGTACTATTACGGCCGCGATTCCCGGACGGCGCTCCGGGATGGAGTTTTAAATAGCCGTCACATGATCTTTTTCGTGACAGACGCGATGCTCGAATCGTCTCGCGGATGGTGTGTTCTGGAGTTGGCGTTTGCGGAACTGCTCGACGCCAATCTCACGCATCGTGGAGGCAGGCTGGCCAACGTGATCCTTCCGTTATTTTTGGTGCCGCAGTCGGATGCCAGACTCCCCCGCAGTGTCTGGCAATTAGCCCGCGATCGCGGACGCTTTTTCGAGGCGTCTTCTGGGCTGACGGAAGTCGCTTGGTGCGTGACCGAGATCTGTCAATTTCTGACTCGCGAATCGAGACTGTGCAAGCACATGTTGGAAGCTTGCAAAAGTGATGATGGGTTTGCCGAACAGTTGAAAAAGACTCACGGCCTTTTTGATCGCATGACCAAGTTCCAGCCGCGATTGCCTAAGCTTTAAGTTGCAACCGGTAATGACGCTACACTCTAGGCGTTATCCCCCCGACAGTCCGACGAGGCGAGCATGACCGAGAATTTCGACCTGGTGATCATCGGGGCCGGCCCCGGCGGATACGTGGCAGCACTGCGGGCGGCACAACTCGGCCTGAAGGTCGCTTGCATCGAGAAGCGGCCGAACAAAGCCCTCGGGGGGACGTGCCTGAACATCGGCTGCATTCCGAGTAAAGCCCTGCTCGATTCGTCCGAAATGTACGACGTGGCCCTGCACAAGTTCGCCAAGCACGGCATCAAAGTGAAAGACGTCTCGCTCGACCTCGGCGAGATGATGAACCGCAAGAACGACGTGGTGAAGTCGCTTACCAGTGGCATCGGCATGCTCTTCAAGAAGAACAAAGTGACCGCGTACTACGGAGCGGGCAAACTCGCCGGGGCCAACCGCGTGGAAGTGACGGCGGCCGATGGCACGGTGACCCTACTCGAAGCGAAGTCGATCCTGCTCGCCACGGGGAGTGAAAGTACCGAACTGCCGTTCCTGAAGTTCGACGGGCAATCGATTGTCAGCAGCACCGAGGCACTCGCCTTCGAGAGCGTCCCCAAACACCTCGTCATCGTCGGCGGGGGCTATATCGGCCTCGAAATCGGCTCCATCTGGCGACGGCTCGGGGCGGACGTCACGGTTCTGGAGTTTCTGCCGCGCTTGCTGACAATCTGCGATGGCGAAGTGGCCACGAATGTGCAAAAGATTCTCACGAAGCAGGGTTTCCAGTTCCACCTCGACACCAAAGTGACCGGGGCGACCGTGAAGCCCGGCATCCTCGGTGGTTCGCAAGTGATTGTGTCGGCAACCGCGAAAGATGGCACGGCACTCACGTTCACCGGCGACAAAGTCCTCGTGGCCGTGGGTCGGCGTCCCCACACGGCTGGGCTGGGCCTCACCGAAGCGGGTGTGAACTTCGACGCGAAGAGCGGCAAGATTCCTGTCGACAAACAGTTCAAAACGAACGTGGCAAACATCTACGCCATCGGCGACTTGATCGACGGGCCGATGTTGGCCCACAAGGCCAGTGAAGAGGGCGTTGCCTTCGCCGAAATGTTGGCCGGGCACAAACCGCATTTGAACTACGACTGCTTGCCGAGCGCGATCTACATTTGGCCCGAAGTCGCCAGCGTCGGCCTGACTGAAGAGCAAGTGCAGGCGACCGGCCGCGAGCCGAAAACCGGGTACAAGGTGGGCAAGTTCCCATTTGTGGCCAGCGGTCGAGCCAAAGCGATGGACGACACCGAAGGGTTCGTGAAGATCATCACCGACGCCAAGACGGATCGCATCTTGGGCGTTCACGTTTTAGGGCCACGGGCCTCGGACTTGATCGGCGAAGCCGTGATCGTGATGGAATATAAAGGGAGCGCCGAGGACATCGCCCGGACGATCCATGGGCATCCGTCATTGACGGAAAGCGTCGGTGAAGCGGCCCGCGCCGCTTGGCTCGGCATGGCCTTGCATGCCTGACCTCAATTTTCAGCTAGAGCCTGAGTGAAATCGCCCGTTTTTCTGTTCCCAGTTGAAGTCCTCGCATTAGAATGACGAACCGCGCTGGTATTTGAGGCTTTTCCAGCGCAGTGGGCGTCAGCGGGTGCTAAATCTGACGCGAGGGCGCTACGCAACGAACGGATCGACAGCTATGCCGACAGACTTGTCTCAAACGTACAAGACCGCCAAAGTGCAGAATTTGGCGGTCCCGGCCACCGATGCCTGTTTGGTGTTCATTTACCCGACTGGCCCGCAGATGGGGGCGCGCTACGTTCTGAAGACATCTGACTCGATCATCGGTCGCACCGAAGAATGCCAAATCCGCAATAACGATGGTTCGGTCTCTCGGAATCACGCCCGCGTGGAGTTTCGCGACGATGGCTTTCATGCCGTGGATCTCGGAAGTACGAATGGCACGTTCATCAACAACGTCTTGAAAAAGGAAGGTCGCCTCGAAGACGGCGACTATTTGCGTATCGGAAATTGTATTTATCGGTTTCTCGAAGGCGGAAATCTGGAAGCGGAGTATCACGAAGAGATTTACCGTCTCACCGTTCAAGATGCCCTGACGGGCGCCCACAACCGGCGATTTCTGATGGAGTTTTTGGATCGCGAATTGGCCCGCGCCCAACGCTTTGATCGGCCCCTCGCTTTGGCGATGTTTGATATCGACCATTTCAAAGTGATCAACGATCAGAACGGCCACCTCGCGGGCGACTTGACCCTGCGCGAACTCACGGTCATGCTAAAGTCTGTCGTCCGGAAAGATGAATTGCTGGCCCGCTACGGCGGGGAAGAGTTCGCCATGGTGTTACCCGAAACGAGCGCCGAAGATGCCACCACGGCCTGCGAGCGACTCCGGCGTGCCGTCGAGGAGCATTGTTTCGTTTATCAAAGTGCCCGCATCCCCGTAACCGTCAGCGTCGGCGTCGCGGTCAGCACCCGCGAGACGTCCGGGCCAGAAGAGCTGATTCGCTTAGCCGATGAGAAGCTTTACGAAGCGAAACGAACCGGCCGCAACCGCGTCTCGTCGTGATCCGACTCCGCCAATCCTAAAAAAGTTCCCGCGCGGCGCAGACAGTTCCCGGTGCCGTTGATATAGTTTCTTCACCATCATTCCGAATCTCCGGAATTTTGGTACGTTCCGGTCACTTGTCAGCTTGAAGGTTCGCCTTCAACAACGGTGCCCAACTCGCCCGCCGGGTCATCTCGGTGGCGTTTGCGTTTTGATAGTACTGGTTTCGATGCGGTTTTTGAAACAGGCGGATGGCAACATGAAAGTGCGAACGAGTATTAAACGCATGTGCGATAAGTGCAAGCTCATCAAGCGGAAGGGCGTTGTACGCGTCATCTGCGAAGACCCCCGTCATAAACAACGCCAAGGCTAACCTGATCCCGGACTGGACGCACCGCTATGCCCCGTATTCAAGGCGTTGACATTCCGTCGAACAAGCCGACCCACATTTCCCTTCGTTATTTGAAGGGAATAGGGCCGACCACGTCGCTGGAACTCTGCGCGAAAGTCGGTATCGACCCGCAGCGCAAAGCCGCCACTCTGACGGACGACGAAGTCGCCCGCTTGGCCATCACCATCGACCGCGATTACCTCGTCGAAGGGGGTCTGCGTCGATTCGATGGCGGCAACATTCAACGCCTCAAAGAAATCAAATCGTACCGAGGCGAACGGCACCGCAAGAACCTGCCCTGCCGTGGCCAGCGTAGCAAGACTAACGCCCGAACCCGGAAAGGCATTCGCAAGACTGTCGCCGGTAAGAAGGGTGTGAAAGACAAGTAAGCGGAGTGGCCAGTGGTCAGTGGTCAGTGGTCAGGCAGTCTGACCCGCCATTACTTCTGGCCTGATCTGACCACTATCCCACTAACCACCGACCACTACTACAATGGCCAAGAACAAGAAGAAAAAAGCTCGCCGGAACGTGTCCAAGGGAGTCGCGCATATCCAATCGACGTTCAACAACACGATTGTGACCATCAGCGACACTAATGGCGATACGCTCTGTACTTCCTCGGGTGGTGCCGTCGGCTTCAAAGGCAGTCGCAAGAGCACTCCATTCGCCGCCCAACGTGCAGCGGAAGAGTGTGCCGGCAAGGCTGCGAAGTTTGGTGTGAAAGAAGTCGAAGTCAAAGTCAAAGGCCCCGGTGCCGGCCGCGAATCGGCCGTGACCGCGTTGCAAGCCTCCGGGTTGAACGTGAAGGCAATTGAAGACGTCACACCGTTGCCTCACAACGGTTGCCGGCCACCGAAGAAGCGACGCGTCTAGCAGTGGTTAGTGTCAAGTGGTTAGTGTTCAGAAATCATTCTCCGGAATCTTATCTGACCACTTACCAATGTTCACTCATCACTGTTCATCCGGTCTCTGCGGAACGACCCTGGGGTTCGCCCGCACATCTGTATGACCGCTCCCGACGACCCCAGTTACTAAGGCCCCGGCAGACGCCGGGGAAGTTCGTTTATGGCCCGTTTCACCGACCCCGTTTGTAAGCGATGTCGCCGAGAGCAGATCAAGCTCTATCTCAAAGGCGCCCGTTGCTACACCCCGAAGTGCCCCATCGACCGAGAAGCTCCGCCACCCGGTATGCACGGCACACGTCGCAGCAAGGTGTCGGAATACGGCGTCCGTCTCCGTGAAAAGCAACGCCTCAAGTTCTTCTACGGTATCCTCGAACGCCAGTTCGTACGGTACTTTGAACTCGCGGCCCGTACCTCCGCCAACACCGGCGAAGGTTTGCTGTCGCTCCTCGAACGCCGACTCGACAACGTCGTCCACCGTCTGGGGTTCGCCCCAAGCCGTGCGGCCGCTCGCTTGCTGGTGTGCCACGGCCACGTGCTCGTGAACGGTCGCAAGTGCGATATTTCGAGCATGATTTTGCGTCCGAACGACGTGGTGAAAGTGAAGACCAACGCCCGTAGCCAGAAGATGGCTCGCACCGCGTTGCAAACCACCCCACCGCAAATCCCGGACTTCCTCATGTTGCTCAACAACGAGGAGCCGGAAGGCAAGATGACCCGCATCCCGACCCGCCAAGATGTAGATAGCCGCATCTCGGAAATCCGCGAGCAGTTGATCATTGAAATTGCCACTCGGTAATTTCGGTAACTGAAGACAGGAAAAGAATATTGAACCGCGGAGGAGCGGAGACGCAGAGGATACAAAACCGGAGAGATGAGATAGATGGTGATACCCTACGGTTTCATCTCAATTCTTTTTGTATCCTCCGCGTCTCCGCTCCTCCGCGGTTCAATATTCTAGTTTGATTCTGGCCCGTGTCTGCGAATCTTGGGCCGTGTTTGTTTCTTTCACTCCGGTTTGCGGTTTTGGCTCGCCGTCGATGATTCCCGGACTTCGCACCCGGGTACCGACGAAGCGGAAAGCCGAACTCAGCTGACCCCGAGGGTTTCTCATGCGTATTCGCTGGCGTGGCCTCGAACTCCCGAACCGCGTTCAGGCCGAGCGATCGACCCTGACCGACATGTACGGCAAGTTCTACATCGAACCGTTCGAGCGCGGCTTCGGGATGACCGTCGGAAACAGTATCCGCCGGATCTTGTTGTCGAGCCTCGAAGGGAGTGCCGTCACCAGGTTGAAAATCCAGGGTGTGCAGCACGAAATCAGCACGATCCCCGGCGTCGTCGAAGACGTCACCGACATCGTGTTGAACGTCAAAGCGTTGGTCGTCAAGAATCTGTCCGACCAGCCGAAGACGATCCGCATCAACGCCCACGGCACCCGCGACAAACGCGAAGTGCTCGGCGCAGATATCGAACATGACGAAACCGTACAGATCGTCAATCCGGAACACCGCTTAGCCACGCTGACCGCCGAAGTCCCGCTCGTCATCGAAATGACGGTCGAGAACGGCCGCGGTTACCGGACTGCCGAAGAGAATAGCGGCAAAGAACGCGAGATCGGCGTGATTCCGGTCGACAGCAGCTTCTCGCCGGTCATCCGCGTGAAATACGACATCGAAGAGACCCGTGTCGGCCAGAAAACCAACTATGATCGCCTCGTAATGGAAATCTGGACCAACGGCACCATCGCCCCGCAAATGGCCGTGGTCGAAGCTGCCAAGATCCTTCGGAAACACTTGAACGCCTTTGTTCAGTACAGCGAACCTGGCCCAGAAGTGCCGCTCGATGATCCGATCGAGTTCTCGGGTTCTGCCCCGAGCATGGTCGACAACGAACTCGAGAAGAAGCTCAACATGAGCCTCGCCGAGTTGGAACTGTCGGTCCGGGCCACGAACTGCTTGGAGTCCGAAGGGATCGCCACGGTGCGTGACCTCGTGATGCGTTCGGACGAAGAGCTGCTCGAAGTCCGCAACTTCGGCGAAACGACCCTGAAAGAAGTCCAGATCAAGCTCAAAGAAAAAGGCTTGCACCTGGGCATGAAAACCAAACGATGAGAGTGCGGAGTTCGGAGTGCGGAGTGGGGAATGGAAGAAAGCTAACCTTCTTTTCATTCATGACTCCGAACTCCGAACGCCACACTCCGAATTTCTTCCCCGTGTCCTTCGCCTTCCTTCAAACGGGGCGAGGTTCTCACTTGATCGGAGTTGACCATGAATCACCGTCGCCGCGGCCGTAAACTCAACCGCAATGCGAGCCATCGCCTCGCCCTCTTCCGCAACCTCAGCCGGGCGCTCATCACGCACGAGAGCATTCGCACCACGGTGCCGAAGGCCAAGGAATTGCGTCCGTTCATCGAGAAGCTCATCACGTTGGCGAAGAACGCCGCCGTGCTGATGGCCGCTGACCCGGTGGCCAATCGCGTCGCTGCACTGCACCTGCGTCGCCAAGCGATGGCGAAACTCGGGCCAATGCATGGCACCGGTGTCTATGACAAAGCTGGCGACTTGGTCGAAGGTGGTAACGACACCGTGTTGAAGAAGCTCTTCAACGTGCTCGGTGCCCGTTTCGTCGACCGTCCAGGTGGTTACACCCGCGTCTTGAAATTGACCTACCGACGTCTGGGCGATGCTGGCGAAACGGCCGTCATCGAACTGATGAAAGAGGGCGAAGTGAAGACGAAGGTCAGAGGTTCCGAACCGGCTCCCGCCCCGACTCCGCTGAATTCATAAGTCGGACGGACAAGAAACACTCTCCCGAAGCGGTCGAGCTTAGCTCGGCCGCTTTTTTCATTCAAACATCTTTGCGGCGGAAGCCGATGATGCCGACGACGGCACCGAGACAGGTGGCAATCAAGAAGCCAGCGATCACCCGACCGACGCGGTACTCATCGAAGTTCCCACGCAGAATGATCCGCATCTGGGTGATCACGTAACTCGGCGACGGGAACGGATCGGGCAAGAACGAACAGAGCAGGATCGTGCCGTAGAGGATCATCCAAAAGACGGTGATGGCGAGCACCGTTCCATTGGCGAGTGCCCCGATGGTGACTCCCCACGCAATCACACACGCCAACGCTGCCAGCGCAATGGCCGTGGCCGCGATGCCCCCGCTGAAGGTCAAGTCAGGATCGAGCAGGTAATGGTAACCGGTGAGAATGACGGCCGAGAGCAACGCGAAGGTGACCAGAACCACGAATGTCCGAGCGTGCCACTTGGCCAAAAAATACTGGTGCCGGCTGATACCCCGGCAGAGCACCGCATCGGCCACGGTGGCCCGTTCGGAACTGACCGCACTCACGGACAACAACGCCACGAACGCCAAGCTAGCGACGGCGACGCCCCGGAGTAAATCGCCGGTCTGCATCGACGCCGATTGCACAATCCCCGCTTCGTGGTGGATCCCGTATTTGTAGAGTCCGTACCCCGCTGCCGAGAGAAGCGATACGAGCACCCACAAGCGGAAGACCCAGCTGTGGGCGGTCTGGTGCAGATCGGTCTGCAGCACCGCCCAATAGGGGAGAAGCCGATTGAAGCGAATTCGGGTCGGAGTCGCGGTCGCATCCATGCTTGTGCCTTCCTTACGCCATTGCCGCCATCATCGCGTCCATGCCCGCTTGCATCTCGGCTTCGTCCATGTCTTTCATGTGCGTCCCGATCGTCCATAAGTGGCCCGACGGGTCAGCCACCACGCCGGTGCGGTCACCGTAGAATTGATCTTGGAGCGGTTTATCCACCGTCGCCCCGGCAGCCACAGCTCGAGCAAATGCCGCATCGCAATCGGGCACGTAGAACATCAGACCCATCGGCGATCCACCGAGTGTCAGTGGGCTTTTGTTGCCCCAATTCGGGTTCTCGTCGCCGAACATGAAGGCCGAATCGCCGATCTTCATTTCGGCGTGGGCGACCCCGCCGCCCGGCATGGTCAGCTTCACTTTGAGTTCGGCCCCGAACGCTTTCTCGTAAAAAGCAATGGCTTCTTCGCTGTTGCGAACGGTGAGATACGGGGTCAATGAGTGGTAACCCGTTGGAATCGACTGAACCGCCATAGCGAAGCTCCGAAAGTGTTGTGTTCAAATAAGCACAGTGAACATAACACCAGACTCGCGTCGCGTCCAATCCTTTTTCAAAATATTTCTCAGTTCGGTCGTCACGCGGCCTCGGCCGATTGGTACAACCGGGTGAATCCGCGCTGTTCTTCTTTTTCCACCATGTCCAAATAGGCTTGTTCGGTCTGCATCCCGACGCTGCGCATGCCGACCAGCACCACTTTGTTGTCGGACATCGTCTGGAAGATCATCGCCAGCACGCCCGAATTCGGAACGTCGTCGACCAGTTTCATTTCCAACCGGCGGTGCCGGAGTGTAGCCATCCCCACTTCTTTCATCACTTTGATCTGCTGCACCGTCTTGGCAATCGATTTCTGATCACCCTCAATGTCCAATTCGTAATGATTCTTGCGGATGCGACCTTTGAGATCTTGCAGACTGCCTTGGAAAATCAACTGGCCCTTGTTCAGCACGGCCGCGTGATTGCACACCTCGTCGACATCGGTGAGGTTGTGGCTGCTCAAAATCAGCGTCTTATCGGCCGCCAGTCGTTTGATGAGTTCGAGCATCGACCGGCGCGCTTCGATGTCGAGGCCGTGCGTCGGTTCGTCCCAAATGAGCAAATCGGGCTCGTTGATGAGACTGGCCGCGACGGCCAAACGTGCCGTCATGCCGGGTGTGAAATAGGCAATCGGTTCCCCAGCGTGTGGCAGCAGATCAACCGCGCGAATCAGCGCCGCGAGTTTAGGTTTCCGCGAATTGGAAGGCATTCCGAAGAGTCGACCGATGTAATCCAAGTAGACGATGGGCGTCATGCCCTTGGGAAACTGGGGATTCGTTGGGATGTAGCCGATGCGACGGCGCAGTGCCGCGGCGTTCGGGGACATCCGACTGCCGAAGACTTTGGCCCACCCGGCCGTGGGTGTGTGCAACCCGAGTACCAACCGCAGGAACGTGGTTTTGCCGGCGCCGTTGGGGCCGAGGAGCCCCAACACCGTCCCCGGCTCGATGGCCAAAGTGGCGTCGTTCAAAGCGATTTGGCGGTTCTGGTAGATCTTCGTCAAGTGCGACGTTTCGATCACCAGAGCCGCGGCATCCGTGGCCACAGCCGATCCTCGGGCCGTCCGTCGTGAGTTCCGCAATTTCGGCTAGATAGCAAAGAGATGGGATTGGCACAAGAGGAAAACAACCCTTTTGTGTTGCCAACTGGCGTGTCATTGCGCGAAGGATGAAGGTGATTTATGAAATGTTGAAATTTTTACATTCGGCAGTGGGGTACCTAATATGTTTTGCTATTTCATCACCGACTTCACCCCATGCCATCGTCATCTCCTTGAAAATTAATCGGCAGACTCATCGGAATCGGAATCGGCATCGACTTTGAACATTTCGAGAAGATTTTAGGCCATTCCTACGGCTTTGATACGTAATTCGATTTTCTCGACGTAAGTCCTTACGTGATCGACGTAAGTCCAATGATTTGGACGCCGAATCCGATTACGTATCAAAGCCCCATTCCTACAATGCAACTTTGGTGGTGTGATGAGTTTTCCGAGATCAACAAGAAGACCCTTGCACTTCCAATTTTACCCGACCAAACGCAAAACAAACCGTACGCGGATGGGGCCGAAGGGGTCATCTTGGCTCAGTGTCACCCGGCCGGCTTTGATGAGTTCGAGCAGTGCTAGGAAGATACCGATGAGCCGTAGTTTCTCGTAGGGTCGCTCGAACAGTTCGCTGAAATCGAGATCGTCCGTTTCTGCAAGCGCTGCCAGGATTCGGGCTTCGTAAACATGTTGCGGGGTGTCGTCGGTCACCACGGCCTGGGGCTGATTCGTGCTCGTTTCTCGTAGCAAGCGGGCGAAGGCGCTCACCAAGTCCCATAGTTCCACCGAACGCACCACCGCCATGCCGGCAACCACCATCGATTCAGAAGGATGTCGGCGGTACCGGGCTGCATGTTTTTCGGCCTGCTCTTCCAGCTTCGCGGCGGCGTCCTTGAACTGCCGGTATTCCAAAAGTTGCCGGACGAGTTCCCGACGTGGATCGACCGCATCCGCTTCGTTTGCAGCATCTTCCGTCTGGGGCAGGAGTGCCCGACTCTTGATTTCCATCAGTGTGGCGGCCATCACCAAGAATTCCCCGGCGAATTCCACATCGAGCTGCCGCACGGTCTGCAAATAGACGAGGAATTGATCCGCCAGCCGGGAGATGGAAATCTCCAACACATCGACTTCCTCCTTCTTCACAAGATAGAGGAGAAGGTCAAGCGGGCCGTGGAACGCATCAAGCTGAACTTGGTAAGCCATTGATGTTAGAATCGGCAGTCGGCGGGAGATGGGTGGAGTGATTCTGGAAGATCGGGAAATTCGGGCAAGACCGACAAAAATTCGTAATCGCATTTGTCGTAGCGGTGGCGTACGATGTTTTCGATGAATGCCGAAGGGAGTTCGGCCGTCTGAATCTACCAGGATGCCCACAATGAACCCCCTGCCGCGGATGGCGATGCCGGAACCGAGCGACCGCGAGTTGATCGAGCGGATTCTACAGGGTGATCCCCCCTCGCTCGACACACTGATGCAGCGGCATCATGCCGTGGCCTACCGGGTCGCGTGTCGATTGCTCCGCCATGAGGCCGACGCCCTCGACGCCGTGCAAGATGGTTTCGTGAATGTGTTGTCGCACTTGGAGCGTTTCCGGGGCCAAAGTAGCTTCCGGACGTGGTTGCTGCGAATCGTCAGTAACGCGGCACTCGACATTGGGCGTGCGAAAAATCGGCGTGACTCGCGGTTTCTGGCACCGACCGAAGACTTCCAAGGTGTGTACGATTCCCGCAGTACCCCGCTCGATCATGGTCTCGAACGGGCCGATTTGCGAACCCTACTCGACGATGCCCTCGCGGTCTTGCCCGTCGTTC
Organism: Fimbriiglobus sp.; assembly: GCA_025351325.1. Classification (GTDB taxonomy): domain Bacteria; phylum Planctomycetota; class Planctomycetia; order Gemmatales; family Gemmataceae; genus JALHQU01. The sequence continues at coordinate 22,219 of JANXWE010000313.1, read as the reverse complement.
AACGGCAGACATTCGTCTTGCACGTCGATGGTGATTTGAGTTATCGAGAAGTGGCGGAAGTCCTTGGGATTTCAATCGGCACGGTCATGAGCCGACTGTTTTACGCCCGGCAACGTCTCCGCGAAGCCTTGGCCCACCACGTGCAATCATGATGCCCGCCGACCGACCTGAAACCTGGCAACTGCTCGTACTGGCCTACGTCGATGGTGAACTCGACCCCGTGTTGCAACTCGAAGTCGAAGCGTGGATCCGAACCCGACCCGAAGTGGCTGACCTGTTCCACGAATTGCAGGAACTGAGTCCCAAGAACCGACTCTTCCGGGTCGAAGCCGAATTGCCCGAACTGGATCCCATCGATCTGCGCCGCAGCGGCGAGTACATTTTGTCCCGGCTTCGTCCGCAGAGGCCAAAACGGAACCGGGCGTGGCTTCGTCCGGTGGTTCTTTCGGCGTTGGCTGCATCGATGGCGGGTCTGTTGTTGACGACCTGTCCGCAGGAACAACCTTGCGAAAAATGGACGCTGGCGGTGGCTCCGGAGGATCCGCTGGCGGAATTCGACGACCTGCCGATCGCTTCGTTCGGGGAAGCACGTGTGAATGCAATCCAGGGTGATCGGTCGCCGAAGTTCGTGGTCTGCGCGGACTTGCTACCGGATCAACTGGAATTGGCGACTGTCGACGACGTGCAGATTGAACGCACCGGCCGGAGTGCTTATTCGGTTCCGAGTGCGGGCGACTCCCCGATGATTTTCCAGACTCGTGCCAAGTAACTCGAAAGGTAGATCTGCGATGGGCCGGTTTTCTCTGTGGCTGCTGGTGCTGGTACTCTGTCCGACTCCGGCGTCGGCCCAGCGCTGCGATGACGCACCCAAAGTGGCCCCGAAAGCGGTGGCGAAGCCCGTCCGCGTCACCGTTGTGGTGGTCGCGGCCAGCACCGACGACTCGGAGACCAACCCAAAGCTGGCGACGTTGGCCGTGGAAGTGCAGAAGCGCAACGACGAATTCATCGGCTTCAAAATCGTCGCCGCGTTCGCCAAGTCGATCCCCGTCGGCGAGAACCACACGTTCGATTTGCCCGAGAAGCAGACGGCCAAAGTGACCGTGTCGGAGGGCCAAGACAAAGACGGCCACGTCGAACTGACGATCAAACTCCCCGGCCTCGACGACGTGACTTACACCTGCGTCTGCAACAAGTTTTTCCCCATCGTCACGCCGTACAAACTCAAAACCGGCGAGACCATCTTGGTGGCGATCCTCGCCAAACCCTGCACGGGGAAGTGATGCCGGTGCTCCGACTGCTCTTCATCTTCTTGTTTCTCGCCCTACCAGCGCAGGCCCAAGAGAAGAAGCCGCTGCGCTGGGGCTGCGACCCCACCGGCGGGGCGCCGTACGTCTACGTTGATGACAAAAGCACCGACAAGACGTTCATCGGTTTCGAGGTCGAACTCGCTGCTTACTTAGCGAAGAAATTGGGGCGTGACAGCGTGATGGTGGACGGCGACTGGTCGAACTTGCCCAAGCAGCTCGACAAGCCCGCCGACGTCGAAAAGGGCCTCGACATCGTGCTCAACGGGTACGAACTCCGCAAGGATCTGCTCAACGATTACGCCGCGACGCGGCCGTACTACGTCTACCGCCTGGTGATGATCAGCCACCACGAGACGGTGGCCGACAAAGAATTGCGGGGCTGGGCCGACCTCTACCCGACCGCAGGCAAACCGGGCAAAACCGTCGGCGTCCTCGGCGGGAGTGCCGCCCATCGCCATGTGAAGAAGACCTTCCCCGACGGGGTGAATCTGCAATCGAACCCGGACGTGGCCAACGTCTTCAAGCTGGTGCAAGATCGCCGGATGGATGCGACGATCCAAGATAGCCCGGCCGCGACCTACTTCCTCAAAAAGCAGCCGGAACTCGTCGCCGTTGGCGAAGCGGTCAAGCCCGGCTTCTATGTGATCTACTACCGCAAGAGCGACCCGGAACTCGGTGCGGCGCTGGACAAGGCGATCGCCGAGGGGCTGCGGGACGGTTCGCTCAAGGCGATCTATAAAAAGTACCGGATCTGGAACGAGGATCAGGAACGGCTCTGGTACTGGCAGGATCAACCGTGGCCCCCGGACGACCTGGACGACGCCGACGAGGTGGAAGAAGACGGCCCGACGGCGAACCCCTGGCTACGGCTCATCCGGGAACTACTGGGCGCCGCCGGTGTGACCGTGTTGCTCGCGTTGGCTTCGTTTCCGATCGCCATGATCGTCGGTCTGTTCGTTGCCGTGGGCCGGGTCTACGGCCCACGCTGGCTCGGTGTGCCGCTGGGTATTTACGTCGAAGTGATCCGCGGCACCCCGCTTCTGCTTCAGTTGTTCATGATCTACTATTTGATCCCGGAGCTGATGTTCCGCACCGACGTGGCCGGATTGGTCTGGCTCGCGAAGAACCTCTCACCATTCCTCGCGGGTGTTCTCGGGTTGGCGTTGAATTACAGTGCGTACGAAGCGGAGAACTACCGTGCGGGATTGCTGGCCATCCCGAAGGGACAAATGGAAGCGGCACTGGCACTCGGCATGACGCGGGCCACGGCGATCCGCCGGATCATCGTGCCACAAGCGGTGCGGCTGGTGATCCCGCCCGTCACCAACGACTTCATCGCCCTGTTCAAGGACACCTCCGCCTGTTCGATCATCCTCGTGGTCGAACTGACGCGGAAGTACAACGAACTGTACAACTTCAACCGTACCTTGATCGTGGAACTCGCGGTCGTGACCGCCGGCTTGTACTTGCTGATGAGCTACCCGCTGTCGATCGTGGCGAACCGTTTCGAACGTCGATTGAACGCCTCGGCGGGAGGTCGGGGATGATTCAGATCACGAACTTGGTGAAGTACCACGGTAGCCAAAGAATCTTAGATGGTGTGACGGTCACCTTCCGTGCCGGCGAACTCACGGCACTGGTCGGCCCCTCCGGTGGCGGCAAGAGCACCCTACTCCGCTGCATCAACGGCTTGGAGACCTTCCACGAAGGCGAGATCCAAATCGGCACCGACTTGAAGTTGACCGGCACCGGTGGCAAACCGCACGACGGGCGGGCACTGCTGGCCATCCGCAAACGGGTCGGGATGGTATTCCAACAGTTCAACTTGTTCCCGCACCGTACAGTTCTCGAAAACGTGATGGCAGGGCCGGTTCACGCACTTGGTAAGAGCCGGGCCGAAGCGATCGAGTTGGCGAAGTCGCTACTGGCCCGCGTCGGCCTCTCGGATAAACTCGACTCACGGCCGGGGAATTTGTCCGGTGGCCAGCAACAGCGTGTTGCCATCGCCCGGGCACTCGCGGTTGATCCAACAGTGATCCTATTCGACGAACCGACGAGTGCCCTCGACCCCAGCATGATCGGCGAAGTCTTGGCTGTGATGCGCGACCTCGCCAACAGCGGCCAGACGATGATCGTGGTGACACACGACATGGACTTCGCGAAGCAGGCGACCGCCGTGCTGACGATGCGGGCGGGGCGAGTCGTGTCTGAAGACCTCACCCCCTAACCCCCTCTCCGAAGCGGAGAGGGGGAACCGGAGCGAACCGAGTCTTCCTCCCCCTCTCCGCTTCGGAGAGGGGGCCGGGGGGTGAGGACTCCGAAAGATGGAGCAGCCCATGACCACCCAACTGATCCGCGTCGGCCACTCCCCCGACCCCGATGACGCCTTCATGTTCCACGCGCTGGCGAACGACAAAATCCCGACCGGGAACTACCGATTCACGCACGAACTCCAAGACATTGAAACCCTCAACCGGCGGGCGTTGAAGGGCGAGCTCGAAGTCACGGCCGTGAGTATCCATGCGTACGCTTTCTTGCTCGACCGGTACGCCCTGCTGCCGAGCGGGTGCAGCATGGGTGACCACTACGGCCCGATGATCGTGGCGAAAACGAAATACCCACTCGCTGAGTTGCCGAACATTCGCATCGCCGTGCCGGGCACCATGACGACGGCGTTTCTCACGCTCAAGTTGCTCTTTGCGGACGTCGCTCCTGGCAAAGAAGTCCAGTTTGAAGTCGTGCCGTTCGACGAAATCTTAAACGTGGTCGAAGTGGGCAAATTCGACGCGGGCCTCATCATCCACGAAGGGCAGCTCACGTTCCAGAATCAGGGGCTGCAACTCGTCATTGATCTCGGCGTCTGGTGGCAAGAAAAGACCGGGTTGCCACTGCCGTTGGGTGGGAACGTCATCCGTAAAGATCTCGGCAAACAAGCGATGGCCGATGTCAGCCGGTTGCTGCGTGAGAGTATCGTGTACGGTCTGGAGCACCGCCGCGAAGCGCTCGACTACGCTTTGAAGTACGCTCGCGACATGGATGTGACCCTTGCAGACAAATTCGTCGGGATGTACGTGAACGATTGGACGCTCGACTACGGGGATCGCGGCCGCGCGGCCGTGAAGCGATTGCTGGACGAAGCCCACAAAGCCGGCATCATCCCCGCCCCAGTGGCTGTTGAATTTGTGGATTGATTCGGAAAGATTTTGAACCGCGGGGAGCAATGGAGCGGAGGAAATAAAAAACAAAAGCATTTTTACCGCGGAGACGCAGAGATGCGGAGGAAACAAAAATCTTGTTCTTCTCCGCTCCATTGCTCCTCCGCGGTTAAGATGCTGATATGCCAACCAAACTGCTCGCGGCTCTGATCCTCGGCGTTTTATCATCACCGATGCAAGCGGGGGTGTATTACTCCGGGGACGCCCGAAACGAACTGCCCGCCGAGTGGGCGGGCTTCCTGCGAGATCAACGAGCACTGCGGCTCGCGGCCGACCCGAAGAATGCTGGATTCAACACGTTCGTGCCGCTGCGTGACACGGCCGTGGATGCCGTGGTCAAGCTCGAACAATTCAAAAAAGCGCGCCCCCTGACTGCCGACGAACTCGCCGATCTGGGGGCACTCTACCTGCGGTTGGGCCAGCCGGAGAAGGCCGTTGGCGTGTTGCGACCCGCGAATCGCACGCACCCCGAACAGTTCCGCATCGCTGCCAACCTCGGGTCGGCCTGGCAGCAATCGAGCGACTTCGCTCAATCCGTTGCCGCGCTCGAAGAAGCCGTGCGACTCGCGCCCAAGGAATTTCTCGCGGTCGAATCGTTGCACATCAAGCTCGTACGCAGTCGGGCGAAGGAGAAGAAAAACAGCAGCACATTGGATGATCTTTTCGGTGTAATTTACTCGGGTGATCCCGGCACGATGGATGCGAAAGAAAAGGCAAAGCTGCCCGCGAACGCGCTCGCCCTCGTGCAGGAGTTGGCCCTGGTGCTTCCCTTCGACGCCCGCTTGCTGTGGCAACTCGCGGAGATGGCGAACGCCCACGGGGACGTCCGTACGGCCGCCAATTTGCTCGACGGGGCCATTGTCGAACTTGGATTGCCAGCAGAGGAGGCCCGTACCCGTCGAGCCCGTTATCGCAGCGCCGCTGACGAATTGGCGAAGACCGAAGAGCACACGGTACACAAAGGCACGCTGAAGTTCGCGTCCGCCAAAGTTTTCAAAACGCTTATCGACGAAACCAAACTGCCCAAGGTTGATCCGAAGGGAACAAATCCACTGCCATGGAGCGCACTTTCCGAAACGACGCTCACGAAGAAGTTTCAGCCGAAGTTCTTGAAATACGTCGAAGATTGTGACGGCCGAACCGTGAGCTTCACCGGCTTTCTGCGGCCGACCTGCAACGGCGACGGCCTAACGGAGTTCTTGATCACGGAGTCGCCCGTCGGCTGTTGGTTCTGCGAGTCGCCGGGGGCCACACAGGTAATCTGGGTCGAATTGACCGAAGGGAAAACAGTCGATTTTTCGCGTGCCCCGGTGCAAGTGACCGGTCGATTCGAGTTGAATCGCACCGATGCCGAGAGTCATCTTTACCGGGTGATTCAGGCCAGCGTGAAAAAGGTCGACTGACGAGTTCGCTACCCTTTGCCTCAAGTTGCCCCCCAGATTCGCCCGATTCTACAGATAGCGCATTCTCTGCGGTTTGTGCGGGCGACGGGAGGAATTGCGATGCGGATGCGGTTGTTAGTCATCGTCGGAGTCTTCCTCGTGCTGCTGCTCGGGTCTATGCCTGCGTCAGCGCAGGAACCGAGATACTGGCCGAACGAGAAAATCAGCTTTCCCATCGATACTGACAAGCTCAACGGCCTCGACCCAAAGCCGGCCAAGCTACGTTTCTACGCGGCCCCAGTGCGTGGCAAGTTTGAACTGGTCGCCGAGCGCCGCATCGAAGAACTCGAAGAGATCATTGATCAGGGCAATAAGTCTGCCCGCCGTGGTTTCAACTACAAAGCTCGGGGTGATGGCCAAGAAGAGTTTGCCCTGCAATACGTTTACGCAAACGGTGATGTCTCACCACTCACCCCGGCGCTGAAGGCTCAGTTCCAAATCGTCTTCGACACCCGGCCACCGTTAGTGCGCGCCACTGCGACTGCCAATAGGACTGTCGCTTGGACGGTCGAGGATGAAAACTTGGTCGTCGACTCGGTGCGAGTCGACGTGAAGTACACTTACGACAAGCAGTGGTCGCCGGTCACAACTCGCTCATTCGGGGCAAAAGATAGCTACACGTGGAAGGAAATTCCACCGGGCGAAATCATGGAAGTGCGCGTCACCGCCAAAGATAAAGCCGGGCACTTGGGTCAATCCAACATCGTGCGTGTTCCCACATCCAACGTCGGCAACCTCGACACCGTCGGCGGCGGCGATCCGCTCCGCACCGCAGCGGGTGGTGGCCGCGTCGGCACCGGCTTCGGTGGCCCGGATGAATTCCCGAATCGCCCGCAGATCGAATATGTGAAATCGGCCGAGCTGACGGTGAAATCCAAACTCACGCGCGTGACCCGCTCCGGAGTTAAGGAGGCGATTCTTTGGGTGAACGACGGCAAAAGCAGTTGGAAGGAAGCCAGCCGCATCCCCGTTAAAATCGAACCGACGACCCAAGACCCTTCGGTGGACATGCCCTACAAGGCCCCCAAAGATGGTCTGTACGGATTCTTGGTACTGCCCGTCAGCGGCGCGGGGTATAAGCCGGACGACCCCCGCGATGGCGATGCCGCGCAGTGGCTTGTCGAAGTCGACACCATTCCGCCGGTGATCGAAATCAAGTCGATCCGCGTCGGCCCAGGCGGCTTGAACGGGCCACGGGTTGAAATCGATTGGACGGTCGTGGAGAAGAATTTGACGGCGGAGCCAATTACCTTGGAATACGCCAAAGATCCCAACAGCCCGGACAAAGAGTGGAAGACCATCGCGGCCAAGATTCCGAACAGTTCGCGGTACGTTTGGGAAGTGGACGATAAAGAGCTTTGGAAATTTTACGTCCGCGCCACCGCCGTAGACAAAGCGTTGAACGTGGGCACCAACGTCTACAAAGACGCGGTGATGGTCGACTTGGAACGGCCGTCCGCCGTCATCGAAAAAGTGAACGGCGGAGCCGTTCGCAATTTCCGTGCGGACGATCCGGCGCCGAGGATCGCACCGCTGAAGATTCAGGTTGAAACTAAGCCAGTGGTGCATCCGCCGATGCCGGCACCTATTACGCCGGCAGTGCAACCACCAATCACATTGCCCACACCGATGAGTCCAGCCCCGGCAAGTGTTCAGCCGCCTCCGAAAGTGGAAACCCCCAAGTCGACAGAACCGAAGTCGACTGGCAAACCGATGAACGAGATACCAGTTCCTCATTTATTAGTTAAGCCAGATGGCGAGAAATAAGTCAGTTGCAAGGTTCTACAATTCAGTCGGTGGCTAATGATTCTGGTGGTTCGATTCATCTGTAACGGCCAGATAAAAACTGGCCGCCACGACGGAATCGAACGAAACTTCAAGAATCGTTGCTAAACACCTCCACAAGGTATACTCTCTCCGGTTCGGGTTGACGGCGGCGGGGAGATTCGGCTATACCCATCGCTGCTGGCAAGGACGCCAGCGTCTCCCCGGCGGAACGACCATGCCGCGCCGACAAGCCCTTTTGATGACCGATATCCGGGTGCGCTACGGGAACACCGTGGCACTCGACGGCGTGACGTTGGAAGTCCACCGTGGTGAAATCGTCGGGTTGCTCGGGCCGAATGGCTCGGGCAAAAGTACGACTCTGGCCGTCGCGGCCGGGATCATCGATCCACTCAGCGGTGTCGTCTCGGCGGGCGGCGTGCGCCGCGATGCAGACCCCTGTGCTTTTGCCAAGAAGATCGGTCTCGTTCCGCAAGAACCGGCTCTGTACGACGAACTCTCGGCGGAAGCCAACCTCAGTTTCTTCGGTCGCCTCTACGGACTCAGCGGTTACGAATTGAACTGCCGAGTGGCCACGGCGCTGGATCGGGTACGCCTCATGGATCGTGCCCTCGACCGCGTCGGGACATTCTCCGGCGGCATGAAACAGCGTGTCAATCTGGCATGTGCTCTGCTCCACGATCCACCATTATTATTACTCGATGAACCGACGGCGTCGCTCGATCCCAAATCCCGTGATGCCCTGTTTGCCGATTTACACCGCCTGCGTGAAGCGGGGCATGCTGTGCTGTTGACGACGCACCATCTCGACGAAGCCGAGTACGGGTGCGACCGCATCGCCGTACTTGAAAAAGGGAAGATCGTGGCCCAGGGTAAGCCGTCGGATTTGATCCGCCATACGCCGACCGACCGGGCCATCCTGTACGGGCAACTCCGCGAGAACGTAGCCCATTTCTTCGTCAAAGGGTTGCGCCGACGGCTCGAAACGGGCGTCGAAATCGAGGTCGTCGGTCGGCGGCTGCGACTGTCTGCCGAGAACCAGGAACAACTCGGCCGGGCACTCGGGTTGGTACTCAGCGACGGTATCGCGCTGGATACATTCCACACGCCTCCGGGTCGGCTCGATACGTTGCAACGCTCCGTCCCCGTGGCCATCGTGCAGGGGGAACCGTGCGACGCGAGTTGAATCTCATCTGGGCCTTGGCCGGCAAAGACTGGCGATTGTTCTTCGCGGACAAGCGTGCGGCGTTGCTCTGTTTCGCCGTGCCAATCATATTGGCGTCCGCATTCGGATTGATTTTCGACAAGCCCCAAGGTCGCAGCGGCGGTGTGAAGTTACCGTTGCTGGTGGTGGTCGAAGACGACGGTCCGTTCACACGGTGTGTCGCGGAAGAGTTGGTTGCCAGCCATCGGGTCGAAGCAGAAATTGTGTCGCGGCCCGAAGCGGATGAACGGTTGGCGAACCGTCGGCCGGGGATTGCGATTGTCTTCTCGAAGGGGTTTGAAGCGTTGGCGAATTGGAAGCCGGGTGGCGTGGGGCCACGGCCGACGGTGCAAGTGCTGCACGATCCGATGTGCGAAAGCGAAGGGCAGTGGGCCGAAGGAATCGTCTCCGAAGTAGTCATGCGCAAGCTTGCGAAAGCGAAGCTGTCGCCATTCTTGAACGAACAAGAGTTGACACTGCCGTTCGTAGTGGAGACCGTGGAAGCATCGGATCACCGGGCTGGGTTCAATTGCTATTCGCACAGTTTCAGCGGCATGACGCTGCAATACCTGCTCTTCTGGGGCATGGAAAGCGGGCTACTACTACTGCGGGATCGCCAGCGGAGTGTGTGGTTGAGATTGCGGGCCGCACCGGTGCCCTTGTGGTGCTTGCTGCTGTCGAAGGCGTTCTCGACGGCGAGCATTGCGTTTCTCCAAGTGTTGGCCACGTTTGCGTTTGGCTACGTCGTCTTCGGTGTCACTGTCGCGGGATCGTGGATCGGTTTCCTCTTGCTCGCCCTCGGGGTCAGCGTCCTCGCTGCGGCAACCGGGTTACTGGTCGCCGCAGTGGGTGGCACCGAAGCTCGGGCCCGCAGCATTTGCATCCTCGGAATTCTCGGCGTGTCGATGCTCGGTGGGCTGTGGCTTCCTTCGTTCGTGCTGCCGGGATGGGCCCGCGATTTGTCGCTAGCGTTGCCAACCACTTGGGCGATGCGTGGCTTCGACAACGTTACTTGGCAGGGTCGCGGATTCTGGGATTCGTTCCTCAGCGTCTCGGTGGTCGCCGGTTTCTCGGCTCTCTTTTTGGCGGTGGCGGTGGCACGATTGGTTTCCTCGGAGGCGCGCCGTCGGCGCGGGTACACATGATTCGCACACTCTTAATTCCGCTTCTCTTGTTTACTTGCGGCACGTTCGTGGTGGCCCAAAAGCCCGACGCCGCTAAGCCCAAGCCCGTGGAGTTGGCCTTCGAGGATCAATTCGAGCAGAAACACAACCTCGGTGACCTGAAAGGCAAAGTGGTGATCCTCGTCTACGGGGATCGCAACGGAATCGAAGCGAGCAAGGAGCTCGGCGAGAAACTGCACGTGCTGTTCCACCCGACCGCCGCCGGGCTAACGCCGGATAAAGCGCGGTTGGCTCCGGTGGTCGCACTGCCTGGAATTGTGGCGGGTCAAGAGTCGCCGGACGTGGTAGTGGTGCCCGTGGCCTGTGCCGGATCGGTACCTGGGCCGATCAAAATGCTCATTCGCAAAGGGTTGAAGAAAGATGCGGCCGATACGCCCGTCTGGCTCGACTTCGGCACCGTCATGGCGGATAAATTCACAGTGAAAGAGAGCCAGCCGAACCTCGTGGTGATCGATGCCGCTGGCTACTTGCGTTTGAAAGTGAATGGCACCCCGGACAAAGCGACTTACGAGAAGCTGCTGCAAACGACCCAGAATCTCCGGGCCGAAGCAGCAGGAACAAAGTAAGCCTTAGCCGACGAACACACCTTGCGTGAGTGGGCTGTTCGTCAGCGGGTTCGCCATCAAACCATTTTCCGTGAGCCGGTAGATGGCGCCCGCTTGGCCGCCACCACTGCCGATCAAGACTTCCCCGCGACCGTTGCCATCGAAGTCGCCACCGGCGACGCGGACACCGCCGCGGCCATTAGGATCACCGGCGTAGAAGTTTTGTAGTTGATTGTTCAGCGCCGAAACTCCCCCTTGTTGAGTCGTCAGTTTTCCGCTGGCGATGCGGACACGGGGGCCACCACCGGGGCCAGCCCCGAAGACGAGATCGCCGTAGCCATCGCCATCGACATCGGACACGGCGACATATGCCCCGTTGGTGAGGGTCGATTCAAAAGCATAGAAATCGTTGGTGACCCGTGCAAGTCGGCCTTGGGCCAACAATCGACCGTCCCAAACGGCGATCCGTGGCCCGCCGCCGAAACCGGCCGAGACCACCAGATCGGCGACACCATCGCCGTTGACATCGCCTGCGGCGACCCGGCAACCGCCGAAGAATGCGGGGTCTTCGATCCCGAAGAAGCTCACCAGTTCGCGGTTGGGATCACCGGCCGAGAAGACACGAACACGAGGTCCGCCACCGACATCCGGGCTGACGATGATATCGGCCTTGCCATCGCCGTTGATGTCGGCCGCTGCGAGGAACACTCCGCCGGTGAAGGCTTGCTCGAAGGCGAAGAACGACTGGATGAGTTGACCCGTGGCCCCATCGAACACTTTCACGTGTGGCCCACCCCCAGGGCCAGCGGCGACGATGATGTCTTGAACGCCGTCGCCGTTGATGTCACCGGTGGCCACGCGAACCGGCCCGGTGTAACCAGGGAACGCATTGACGGGGTTGCCGACGGCGGTCAGGCCACCGGCGCTGGCGTTGTACAGTTGGTACGAACCGTTGCCGGTGGAGACGACCACAGGATCTTGTGCGACCGAGAAGCTCGTCGCCACGATGGGCGAGGTCGGAATCGGTGTTGGGGTTGTGTTGGTATTGCCCGTCGGAGCAGTCGGGCCTGGACCGGTCGGAGCTTGGAACCCCGTCACGTTCCAACCGATATCGCTGAGCACGGCGAAATCGAGCTGCGAAAAAGCAACCCGCGTACCGGCGGTTACCACAGGCTGCATTGACACCGGTTGGCCGTTGCTGGTCGTGCCCTGCCGCCAATGTTCTTGATCGGCGTTGGATTGCAAATTCGGGTTCGCTCCGCCGTTGACTGCCTTCGCATTCGGCCCGAAGAAAATGTCACCCGAGACATACTGGAAGTATTGCTGGGCGGTGCCGAACCCGAGCACGTGGCCGAGTTCATGCACGGCCACGGTCTGGAAGTCGATCTGTTGGCCACCGGGGGCGCCGGAACTGAAATTCCAATTCGTGTTCGGATCGAACGTGATCGAACCGCCCCACGGAGCGAAGCCGCTGTGGCCCCGTGTCCGCAAACTGTCGAGCCACGGTTGGGCGCCGGACGCGCTGTAGCCACCGTAGCCACCCAGCCCGGCTTCGCCGCCACCGACGCCGGTTTCGGCACCGACGTAGATGACGAGCGTGTCCGCGGCGATGTTCAAATTCGTGATCGAGATGTCCGAGTTGTGATTGAACGGGTCGGACGGATTGAACGTCGTCAATGTCCAGTTGTTTCCCGCTGCGGCGTTCGAGGTGATGGCGCCGAGTGACGTACTGATTTGGCTGGTCAACGAGTCGGCTGCGCGTTGGAGTTCATCGCGCCGACTTTGCTGATCGAAGAAGTGACTCGTGTCGTAGCTGTAGTCGAATTGGATCGTGACCGATGGATTATCACGGGCTTCCAGCCAATCCATGCGCAGCGTCGTTTTGCGCGGGGTGCCGACTGGGTTCTTGGGTTCGAGCCAACGCGTGAGCAACATAGGGGTGCGTCTCGGGTGGAGGACTGAGTGCGGTCAGAGGCCTGGAACCCCTGAATTTTCGGGGCCAGAACGAATTGCAACCGGTCGAGACGAGCGACGACGGCAACGGGTGGAGGATTGCCGGATTGCGGTGCGACGTGTACTTAGGACAACTTTGCGGAATGTGTCAAATAACGAAGGGCGATAAATTGAGTTGTGTTTACCGATGTTTACGTTTGTGTTCGCGAGCCGATTCGATTCGAAGTGCGGGGCTGAAATTGCGGCTCTCGCAACAAGTTTGCAGCTACGGAACTGACTCAAACCATGAGAAGTGAAAACTCTGCTGTTGCGTTTCAATTGCGGTCACGGCACAATTCATCTTCTCTCCGACCACACTTTTCAGATTCGAACATCGGGAGTTTTCGTGATGACGTTCAGATGGGTCACCCCACTTGGTCTCAAGCTTGTTCCCGTTCTGGGATTACTTTCCCTCGCCGTGGGGGTTGGCTACGCCGGCGACGCGGCCAAACTGGAATCGGCCCCGAAGCCACGAGCCGAAGGAGAAGCGGTCGAAGTTTCCCCGGCCGTCGAGATCGACCGGAAAGTGATCGCCGAGGTGAAGGCCAACGCCCAACTGCAGGGGAATCTGCAACACCTCTGCGATGTGATCGGGCCACGCGTCACCGGTTCCGCCAATCTCGAAAAGGCCAACAAATGGGCCGCCGAGAAGATGAAGGAATACGGGTTGACCAACGTGAAACTCGAACCATGGGAGATCCCCGTCGCTTGGGAACGCGGCACCGTCTCCTTCAAGATGGTGGAGCCGAACCCCGGCAAAGCGCTGATCGCTGCCGCGATGGCTTGGACACCGGGCACCAAGGGCAAAGTGACCGGTGAAGTGGTGTTTCTCGATGCGAAGACCAAGGACGACTTGGCCAAGTACAAAGGGAAACTCAAGAACGCGATCATCTTGCGGAGTGCGCCCGCCGACGTAAAGCCGATCACCGATATGACCTACCTCGCTCCGCCGGTGCCAAAAGACACGCCGAAAAAGGATGCACCCAAGAAAGACGAGCCGAAGAAGGACGAAGCCAAGAAGGACGAAGTCAAAAAAGAGGAACCGACCAAGACGCCGGAAACGCTGCCGCAACCGGGGCCACGGCCGACCTTTGCCGACATGCGGGCGTACCGGGCGGCACTTGGTGAATTCCTGAAAGCCGAAGGCGCCGCGGCGATTCTGCTCGACTCGGCGAAGCCACACGGCTTACTGACGATGACTGGATCGTGGCCCGAAGGAGATCGCGGAACCGCTGGCGATCCGATTCCGACGCTGTTCGTCACGCACGAAAATTACACCATGCTGCACCGCCTGGCCAAGGCGAAGGATGGCCCGCGACCGCGAGTCGAATTGGAAGTGGCCAACAAGTTCATCCCCGGCCCGATCACCGTGTACAACACCATCGGCGAAATCACCGGCAGCGAAAAGCCGGACGAATTCGTCGTCGTCGGCGCCCACCTCGACTCGTGGGACTTGGGCACCGGGGCCACCGACAACGGCACCGGGAGCTGCACGGTTCTCGAGATCGCCCGCACATTGGCCGCACTCGCCAAGCAAGGTATCCGGCCCAAGCGAACGATCCGATTCGCACTCTTCAGCGGTGAGGAGCAAGGACTATTCGGATCGAAGCAGTACGTAAAACGCCACATGGACGAGATGCCGAAAACGTCGATGGCGTTGGTGCACGACACCGGCACCGGCAAGGTGCAAGGCTTCGGGTTGCAGGGCCGCGAAGCGGTGCGGAAGATTCTCGATCCCGAACTTGAGACGCTCAAAACTGTCGACGGTTGGAAGGGAGTCAGCCTGCGTGGCATGGGCGGCACCGACCACCTGTCGTTCGAGAAGGAGGGCGTGCCCGGCTTCGCCTGCGATCAAGAAATGGACGAATACCGGCTGACCCACCACACGCAAACCGACACCTTTGACCACGTGAAGATCCCGAACCTGGTGCAAGGCGCCCAAGTGATGGCCGTGACCGCCCTCCGCGTGGCGAACCTGCCCGAACTATTGCCACGGGACAAAAAGAAGGACGAGCCGAAGAAGGACGAACCGAAGTTAAACCCTATAGTGCATAATAAGTGAATTTGTACACCCTCCATTACGCGAATCCGTACTGCAGGTAAAATTTGCGACAGGAAGGTTCCTATACTGGCGAATCTGTAAATCAATATGCAAGTATGCATTCAGTCGGGTTGTGGTAGCGTTCCAGAATGTCAAAAGGTGCAAATAGAATCTATCTTAAGAGAGAATTAACATGTCAGAACCATCGAAGACTGATCGCGTCAATTCAATGTCAAATGAGCTTTCTAAATTTATAAACGCAGCAAAAGAAAACGCAAAAGAACTGGCCGCTTTATTCATTGCTATTGCTGCCGTAGCAGTGGCATGGAATACTGTCGTGCCATTTAATATCGACGTGAAGGTTATAGGCACAATTGCAACAACACTTATTCTAATCTTAACTCTTCAATTTAACTTTCTGCCATCTTATAGAGCGAGAAGAGAAAGAAATTGGCAGCCATCAGTAAAAGGTGACGTATTACCGGATGCGAACTACTTCACAACTAGTGACATAACTGAAGACAAGCACAATCTTTTTAAAGTCGGATACGAATCATACTTAAATTGGATTAGAAATTCTAAATCTCCAATACTCCAGCTCACGGGCATGTCGGGAGCAGGGAAGTCGTCGATGATTTCAGCGTATTTGTCGCCAAGTTTGCAAAATGGAAAAGATCTGAATTTCGTAGTAATTCTAATTAAAGATTACCAAGATCCATTCCAGAGCTTAAGGGATCAACTACTGCAAAAGATGTGGAAGAATAAG
The DNA here is from genome assembly GCA_025351325.1 of Fimbriiglobus sp. Lineage (GTDB taxonomy): Bacteria > Planctomycetota > Planctomycetia > Gemmatales > Gemmataceae > JALHQU01. The sequence goes on along the minus strand of JANXWE010000313.1, from coordinate 6,738 downwards.
CCAAATGATTTTGATAATCTGACGCATATCGAACTAGCACAGCGAACAGAGAAACAGCTTCCAAAAAATGGCAATCTTCTTATAGTATTTGATCAGTTTGAAGATTTGTATATAATGAACAAAAATGGACTTCATAAAACAGCAAATGCAATGAAAGAATTTATCGAACGCTTTCAATGTACTACGAGTCTATCAAAGACTAAACTACTATTTTCGTACCGAGAAGACTATCATCAATTACTTGATTTGTTAAATCTGCCCATAAGGATTGAAAATGACAATTGGTTGTCAATGAAGTTATTGGAGTTCTCAACAGCTCGCATATTCCTTAATAGTTGTCCAGGCCTCACTGTACCAGCTGATAGAATGGGTCGCGTGTTACGTGAAGCAGAACTTCACGAAAACGGCGGTCAATTGGTACGGCCCATCATATTAAATTTGTTCGGAATCGTGCTGCGTAGGATGGCCAATCATCCGAATCTTTGGAAATCACACACCGAACTTCTCAAAGGCTATGTAAGAGCTGCTCTTGGCTCGGAACTTAAAGAAGAGCGTGCAAAACTGCTTCGTGAGTATCTTACCGATTTCAAAACTAAAGAGCTACAGATTCTTGAAGTTATGGCCCCTAGAATTGGTCTCACTTCAAAGATAATTAATCAGCATCTTGAGTATCTTTCAGAACATGGATTGGTTCGGTGCCATTCATTGCGGGATACTTGCGTTGAAAATCGAGTTTGGCAAATTTCTCATGATTTCGTCGCCAATTTATTGGAACGCGTGCTTGACGGTATACATCGCACGTTCTGGCGCCGAGCTAAACCTTGGGTAGCTTGGGCTTGTCTTTTCGCTTTTATGTTTCTTTTTCCTGCTTGGATATTTATTAAACCGTGGTATCAAGAACGAGAAGCTATACGTACATTAGGGAATGCCGGGTTTACATGGAATATTGAAAATCAAGAAATTGAGGCAGGTACAAAGAAATCTCGTAACATTGAGTCGCTGGATGCATTCAATCCTCAGTTTAAAATTCTAAATCCTAAGTCAATTGATCTAAGCGCCACGCAAATCAAGGACTTAAATGTTTTGAATGATTTGCAAAACATCGAAGTTGCTGATATGCATCATTGTTACAACTTAGTTGACATTAGCGGCCTCCGATCTTCTAAACTCAGAATTGTCAATTTTGATAGCTGCCCATCGCTAGAAACTCTTGGTGATCTTAAAGATTGGAATAATCTCGCAACTATCAACTTGTCAAACTGCCACAAATTACAAAGTATCGAATGCCTACAAAAGTCTGCAAGTCTTCGAACAATAAATTTACGAGAATGCTCTTCGATTGTAGATCTAAATGGTCTCCGCAACTGCAATGAGCTTATATCGATCAATTTATTTGGATGTACGAAATTGAAAGATATTGATGGAATCCACTCATGCACATCGCTCAAAGGAATAGACCTTAGCGAATGCATTCGACTCAGTAACATAAACGGACTTTCAAATTGCTCAAAGATCCAAGTTATTGAACTAAGTTTCTGTAAAAACCTACTAACTGTCAAACCTCTCCAGAATCTCACGGCAGTACATTATATCGACCTTTCTTTGTGTGTCAAACTTGATAGTTTTGATGGGATCCAGCCTCTTAAAAATTTAACGTTCCTTGAAGCAGGTGGATGCAAATCTGTTACTAATGCTAATGAGTTATCTGCACATACGAGACTAGATTATCTTGGCCTTAGGGATTGTCAGTCTTTGAAAAATATCGACGGGCTCTTTAGCGTCGGCAGAATCGATTCGATTGATCTCCGTGGCTGCAATTTATTAACATCGAGTGATCTCGCAAAGCTTAAGATGCGTTTTCCCAAATCTCAAATTGCCTTGCCCGACGATCACTATGGGCCTGGCTATCATCCGATTAGATAGCTCCCATAATCAACCCAGCACACCCTTCACCACCTTGCCGTGCACGTCGGTCAGGCGGTAATCCCGGCCTTGGAAGCGGTAGGTCAGCTTGGTGTGGTCGATGCCCAACTGGTGCAGGATCGTCGCTTGCAGGTCGTGGACGTGGACCTTGTCGCTGGCGACGGTGAAGCCGAGTTCGTCCGACTCGCCGTAGCTCAGGCCGCGCTTGATGCCGGCGCCGGCCATCCAGACGCTGTAGCAGTCGGGGTAGTGATCCCGGCCGAGCACAGCGCTGCCGGCGGTGCGGCCTTCACGGAAGGGGGTGCGACCGAACTCGCCGCTCCAGACGATGAGGGTGTCGTCGAACAAACCGAGCCGCTTCAAGTCTTTGATGAGCGCCGAGATCGGCTTGTCCATCGTCGCACATTTCTTCGTCAGGCCGTCGCGGATGTCTTCGGTCGGGTTGGTGCCGTGGAAGTCCCAACCCCAGTCGAAGAGCTGCACGAAGCGCACGCCCTTTTCGAGCAGCCGCCGGCCGAGCAGGCAGTTGTTGGCGAAGCTCGCCCCGCCCGGTTGGGCACCGTAACTTTCGATGACTTCCTTGGTTTCCCGCGAAATGTCCATGACTTCCGGCACCGCCGTCTGCATCCGGAAGGCGAGTTCGTACTGCTGAATGCGGGTCGCCGTGTCGGGGTGGCCCATGTCCTGGGCTTGCAGTTCGTTCAAGTCGCGAAGGGCGTCCATAGTCTTGCGGCGGGTAGCGCGATCCATCCCGGCGGGGTCGGACACGTACAGCACCGGGTCGCCTTTGCTCCGGCATTGCACCCCCTGATACACGCTCGGCAGGAATCCATTGCCCCAGTTGTTGGCCCCGCCACTCGGCTGCACACCACTGCTGATGAGCACCACGAACCCGGGTAGATTCTCGTTCTCGCTACCGAGGCCGTAGGTCACCCAAGTGCCCATGCCCGGCCGGCCTTGGCGGTTGTTCCCCGTGAAGAGCAGCAACTCGGCAGGGGCGTGGTTGAACTCGTCGGTCTTCATCGACTTGATGACCGCGATGTCGTCGGCGTGGGCGTGGAAGTTCGGGATCGCATCTGACATCCAAGTGCCGCTCTTGCCGTACTGCTTAAACTTGCGCGGGGTGCCGAGCAACTTCGGCACGCCGGAAGTGAAGGCGAACCGCTTGCCCTTCAAGAACGACTCCGGCACCTCTTGGCCGTTGCGCTTCACCAACTCGGGTTTGTAATCGAACATGTCGAGATGCGGCGGCGACCCGGACATATGCAGGTAGATCACCCGCTTGGCCTTGGCCGCGAAGTGTGGCTGCTTCGGGGCCAGCGGATCGTCCGGCTTGGCGACCGCATCCCCCGTGAGGTAAGCCAGCGCCGCCGCACCGAGGCCCATCGAACTGGCACCGAGGAACTGCCGGCGGGTGTTGTGCTGCAAGTGCGAAAGCGAAAGGTTCATCGTGCTTATCCGTTTGGGTCGTCGAGCAATTGTTGGAGGCGGGCACCGAGCGCCGGAGTGAATCGCGAGGGCCACGTTGCGTCGAGCAATCCGACGCCGATCAAGTCGAGCAAGTGAACTTGATCCTTTCGCCGCCACGCGATCAACTTCATGCGGGTGATTCCTTCCAGCGAGATCACTTGAAATTCGATCGCCCGTTCGGACTCTTCGAGGGTCGGCAGTTCTTGGAGGTCGCTGGGTTTCAACTTTTCGCCGGCGAACAGGAGGTGGACGCCTTCACTCGGTTTGCCTTGGGGGCCGTCGATGAAGGCATCGACCCCCCAAACGTGATGGTAAATGAAACCGACGGATTCGAGTACGTTCCGGAAGGCGTCAAAATCAGCGCGGTCGATGAGGATATCAACATCCTTCGTGTTGCGCGTGGCGCCTTCATCGACACGCGCCACCCATTCGGCGACGGCGTTGCCGCCGACCACGGCGTAGGGCACGCCTGCGGCATCAAGAGCACGGGTCGCGCGGCGCAAGCGCTCTTTGACGTTCTCGGCGGCCATGAGTGCTCTCTCCCAACCGATCGGAATCGTCGCCAAGTCTATCATGATCCAGCCTCCCACTTTTACCGTCGCAAAAACATTTCATCCAAGTTCAGCACCACGTTCATCAGCGTCGTCCACGCAGCGAGGTCGACGGCGTCCGCGCCCTTGGGCAGCGGGCCGATTGGATTGGTGGCCAGTTCCGTCGCCTTCTTCGGATCTTTGCCGAAGGTCACTTTCGACTCGTCGAACAACCGGGTGAGTACGGACAATTCTTTGTCCGTCAGCGTTCGGCTCAGGCAGGTGCGGAAGGTCAGCGTGATGCGGTCGGCGGTGCTGCCGGGAGTGCTGGCCACTTTGCGAGCGAGCGATTGGGCCGCTTCTACATAAACGGGGTCGTTGAGTGTCACCAATGCTTGCAACGGGGTGTTGGTGCGGATGCGTCGGACGGTGCAAGCTTCCCGGCTCGGGGCGTCGAACGTCACCATCGACGGGTACGGACTGGTGCGGCGCCATTCGGTGTAGAGTCCGCGCCGGAAGCGATCTTCACCAGCACTCGGTGCCCAATCGAGTCCGCCACCGAAGGCCGCCGTGAGGCCGCTATTCGGCCGCAGGGGTCGCACCGACGGGCCGTGCATTCGTTCGCTGAGCAATCCACTCACCGCCAGTGCCTGGTCGCGTACCATCTCGGCACTCAAGCGGAACCGAGGTCCCCGCGCGTAGAAACGATTGTCCGGGTCCTTCTCCAACTGCTCCGCCGTCACCTTGCTACTCTGGCGATACGCGGCCGTCATCACCAGCATTTTGAGGAACTTCTTCACGTCCCACTTCTGTTCGCGGAACTCCACAGCCAACCAGTCGAGTAGCTCCGGGTGGCTCGGGAGTTCCCCCTGCGAGCCAAACTCTTCCGACGTGCGGACGAGTCCCGTGCCGAAGATCTGTTCCCAATAACGGTTCACCGCCACGCGGGCCGTCAGCGGGTTCTCTGCCGACACCAACCATTTAGCCAGCGCGAGCCGGTTGAACGGTTCGCCTTTCGTCAGTGGTGGAAACACGGCGGGGACGCCTTCGGTCACGACGTCGCCGACGTCGAGGAAGCTCCCGCGGTACTGCAACTTCGTGATGCGTTTCTTGTCGGCCGGCAGTTCCCGCATGATCGGCACTGAAATGGTCACGGGGATCGCCGCCAGTTCCTTTTTCAACCCGTCGACTTTGGCTTTCGCCGCCGGTTGATCCGCACTCGCGGCCGACTTCAACATCTTCTCCGCCTCCGCAATTTTCTTGGTCAGCTCGGTTCGTTTCAGTCGGCGTTCGTCCGGTTCTGGTAGTGGCAAGCGTGGTGAATCGTCGGCCCGATCCGCGTCCTCGGACTGATTCAGAATCGCGTAGAGTCCGAAATATTCTTTCTGCGTGATTGGGTCGTACTTGTGCGTGTGGCACTGGGCGCAGGCCGCCGAGGTGCCCATCCAGACGGCCATCGTCGTATTGACCCGATCCACCACCGCGACGCTGCGGAACTCCTCGTCGACCGTGCCGCCTTCGTTGTTGGTCATCGTGTTGCGGTGGAACGCCGTGGCCGTCAGTTGTTCGTCGGTCGGCTTGGGCAGCAGATCCCCGGCGAGTTGCTCGATGGTGAACTGGTCGAACGGTTTGTTCGCGTTCAAACTTTGGATGACGTAATCGCGGAAGGGCCAAATGACCCTCGGTGGATCGTCGGCGTAGCCGCAACTGTCGGCGTAGCGGGCCAAATCGAGCCAGGAACGCGCCCAGTGCTCGCCGAACGCCGGCTTGGCCAGCATTTTGTCGACCATGGTTTCGTAGGCGTTCGCACCCGGATCTTGGAGGTACTCTTCCAGGTCTTTCAAGGTCGGTGGCAGGCCGGTGATGTCGAGGGCGACCCGTCGGACCAGTGCGGCTCGATCCGCTTCGGCTTGGGGCTTCAACCCGACAGTGTTCAACTTTGCCAGCAAGAACGCGTCGATGGGTGTCTTGGCCCACTCTTTGGGCACCGTGGGAACGGCGGGGCGTTCCGGTTTCAGGTAAGCCCAGTGCAACGAGTACTTCGCCCCCTGTTGGATCCACGCTTTCAACTTGGCGACCTCGGACGCACTCAGGTGCTTGCCCGATTTCTTCGGCGGCATCGCTTCGGTGTCGGTGACATCGAGCACGGCCCGCTGGAGGATTTCACTCCGATCCGGTTTGCCGGGGATCAGTCCGACGGCGCCGCCCGATTTCCCGGTGGCACCATCGAAGGAGTCCAAACGCAAATTGCCTTTGCGGACTTTCTCGTCTGGCCCGTGGCACGAATAGCAGTTGTTGGAAAGGATCGGCCGGATATCGCGGTTGAAATCGACGGTTGGCTCAGCCGCACCAGCGGTGGCCCCTCCGACGAACAAGCACGCAAGCAGCAATCGGTACATGGAGAATGGCATCCGAAGGCGGGAAGTCAGCACGTGTATTATGACGGAGTTTATGGGGCTGAGCAACGCGGAATCGGGATTCCGCCGGGTATGCCAAGGGATTCTGCCGTCCCGCCAGGTTGGAAAAAGTGCTGTTCTGATGCTTGTTCTTGTTTCCGCGGAGAATACCCCCCTGCCCACTGCGGAACCAACGGAAGCACCGGAAACAAGGACATCGGACAGAGCGACGGTCACACGACGATTGCTAAACAACTGTGCAACAGGGGGTTCTAACCGTTTTGATCGGCGGATTCGGGAATTCTTTGGATCTGGCCAGCATTTCCAATGCCATGGGTGTCTGTTCGATAAAACGGATTGAGGCGAGCCGGCCAGCGTCAGCTGCCGGATTCATCTGCCCGATCTAGAATCCGGCAGCT
>JANXWE010000312.1 GCA_025351325.1 Fimbriiglobus sp. | reverse complement strand
ACGCGATCAGGACACGCACTAGTAAGCCCCTTTCGCCGAACCAGTCGGGATGTCGTGTCCCGCGTGATGGTCCGTACTCGGCGTCGACTTCGCGTAGACCTTACTGAGTTGTTTCTGCCGTTCGAGAATGTCCTCGACGATTCCGTACGACGCTTCCGTCAACGAGCGCTGGAGTGCTTGCACCTGAACGCGGAGTTGTTCCTGACGGTGTTCCATGGATAAAAAGCGCGATCGGACTTCTTGTTCCTGTTGCACACGCACCCGACTTTGAAACGCGACCGCTTCCCAAGACCCGCGCAAACGGGCTAGGAACCGCCGCCGCGAGTAGAGAAATGGCAAAAATCTCAACAGCCGAGCGTGGTGCAGGATCTCGACCGGGCTGGGATCGCGCCCGAAAATCGTTTGGTACGCCGCGAAGACGAACACATTCCGATCGGCCAGATTCGCGGACAAAACGGGCTGGGCGCTCTCGTGTTTGACGGGAACTTCGAACTCCCGATCCCGGGGTGGCAGGTCGAGGAACGAACTCGATGCGATCTTGGAGAGCGGGCCGGACACCGGTTCCTCGACGGTTTTGGCCACTGGGGGTTTGACCACGGGGGGTTTGACCACCACCGCCAATTTGGCCCAAGCCAAATTCTCATGGATACGAGCTGAAATCTGACGTTCGTCCATGTCCACATTTCTCGGGGTTGGCTCGGCCATCCGCTGCCCAGTTCAGTCTCCTTAGGTTATGATGGTGCCGTTGGCTCGTCAACTCAGGTCAGTATCGATTGGCCGCTGCTCTCTTCGTGTGATCCGATCTCATTTGTTGATACAATTTGGTTTGTTCTTTCGACCGTTTTCCCGGAGAGCACCATGCGTCTCGCCAGTTTGATCCATCCCGTGGCCCTCTCCGGGATCGTCGCGAGCTTATTGATCAGCTTGGCAAGCGCCGCGCCGGGCGACGATGATATCATCCTGCGCCCACAAATTGCGCCGCCAACCCCAGTGGAGGTAGGGGTTGCTGAAACGATGAAGTCAGTCGATCAAGCGGAACTCGACAAGAAGGCACTCGACTCGGCCAAATTGAAAGCCACCGAGCCGGAAGGCCTTTTGAAATATTTGAAAGATCGCACCCTGACCGATGCCGAACTTTCCAAAATTCAGGTCGTCATCAAACTCCTCGGCAACGACGATTTCGACACTCGTCTCAAAGCGACGAGCGATCTCGAACGGATAGGCCTTCCGGCGATCAAGCCGTTGCGACTGGCTTCCAAAGACAACAACTATTCGCCCGAGGTGATCTACCGATCGGAAAGTATTTTGAAGCGGATCGAAAAAGTGCCGCACACGGATGTCGAATTGGCGGCCATTCGAGCACTGTCGAAAGTCAAGAATCCCGAGATCGTACCGACCCTACTCGGGTTCATTCCGCTCTCGGACAACTTGGCCATTCTCGAGCAGATCCAATTGACCCTGACGGCGTCGGCCGTGGTCGATGGTAAGCCCGATCCGACTTTGGTCGCCGCTCTCGAAAGCACGAACCCCATCCGTCGGATCAGCGCCGCGATCGCATTCATCGAGGGTGCTCCGGCCGCCGACAAAGGTCGTCTGAAGAATATTTACCCGAAGATTCTCGAATTGGCCAAAGCCGAAAATGACAACGGTCAAAAGTTCAAGATCGTCAAGTCGCTGTTCTTGAATTCCAAAGAGATTGAAACGGTCGGATTGTTGATCGAAATGATCCCCGAGATGAACCGCGGGCAAATTTGGCAAACCGAAGACCTGCTGATGCAACTCGCCGGGAAAGACACGCCGGCGGCGAAGTGCTTGAAATCGAAGGTTTCACTCGTCAAAGCTCAGACGGCTTGGAAGGAGTGGTGGAAGAAAACTGAGGCGACCACAGATTTGAGCAAACTCGATTTGAAACCGCGGTTGCAAGGAAACTTCCTCCTGCTGATGATCGACAATCGCTTCGGGGTGAACGGCACCTTGACGGAGTTCGGCCCGGATCTCAAAGAACGCTGGTCGATGAATGGGTTCGGCAACCCCTCGGATTTTGCCTTTGCGAAAGATGGGCGAATTCACACCGTCGATTATCAAGCGTGTACCCTCAGCGAACGCGATCGTTCCGGCAAGGTGATTTCCTCGAAGCGTGTGGAACTCGACAATGCGAAAGGGGGTGGCAAAATCCAATGCAATCCCCAGTCGATTGAACTACTTGAAAACGGCAATCGAGTTGTGTATTGTCGCCAAGCCGTGATTGAATACGGCAAAGATTACAAACAAGTGATGAGCTACATGAGGCCGGCTAACCTCAATGGCAACGCGGACATCTGCGCCGGACTCCGGCTCAAGAGCGGCGAAACGATATTGAGTGTCCAAAACAACGGCCCGAATGGCCAAGTGCCTCAAATCATCACCATCGATGCCAAGGGCGAACTCGTAAAAGATAAGATCGTGAAGACTGGCCCACCGAATCACTATTCGTCGATCATTGAAAGCGGAGTCGACCGTGTCATTCTCGCCGAGCAGAATCAATTCGTCGAATACAACTTGAAGACGGGCAAAGCGGAAGGTTTCAAGCGCCCGATAAATGCAGCACGCTGCATTCAAAAACTTCCGAGTGGAAACTTCCTCTACATCGATACGAACGTCTATCCGCCCCGAGTGGTCGAAATCACTCCTGAAGGCGAAGAAGCGTGGGCCTACCCCACGAAAGACCCGAACTTCATCGTGATCAAAGCGATGGTGCGCTGAGGGCTTTGCTACGGAATGGAACCCTGATACGGAATGGGGCGGGAAGCGGGATGCCTGATACGGAATAGGTCAGGCGATTGTCGGGGTTCGTACAATGTTCTTGGATGCGTGCGCTGCCAATTCAGTCATCTTGTCCTTAAGTCCCTGTGTCTTATTAGCATCTTCATATTCGCTGAGCTTAAACTCTGCAATGAGCGCATGGCCCTTACAACCGGGGATTGGGTCGGGCGTCACAGAAAGCGCGAGTTGGACTAGCGCTGAGACTTGTATTTCTGCAACGTAGTACTTATTAATGTTGTCAGGCTTGACGTTCACCAATGCATCGTTGGGCGAGCATGTGAAAATGACGCGGACGACAGATACGCCAGTATCATCATCTTTGGTTGGTCGAAATGCCGCCGACTTAACCGGAATGTCATCCCCGGACTTATAGTAGTTCATATGTATTCTTCGATAGACACTTTCAGATGGGCGAACTGGGCTAGTGCCGTCATCGTCGGCTAAAGCTTCCATTGACTCTAGCCCTGACGATTTGGTTATTGTTTGGTAGACAGTAGGCTCTCGCGATTCACAACAGTGAAGTGTTTGTCTGCGGTTGGCTCGAATGCCACACGGCGAAGGGAGGATGCCTCTCCGAGCGGTTTGACATAGATTTCTAGTTCTATCGGGGTCACCACTTCGATTGTCTTGATGAAACCTCCGCCTTGCCATTCAAACACAACCCCGCCCATAGGACTAGCATAGATACTACTAGGGCATAGGTATTTCTCTTGATCTCGCATCCTCTTGACGAGTTGAATGGCCGAATTCAGAACAGGGATGCTGGGTTGTTCGGCGCCATTGCTATCCCAATCGTCTCCAAGCCATTGCAGGTCGCCTATCTCAGATAGCCTGCGATCCCAATTGGCACGGGCACGATCCTGCAAAGGGGAGTGCGCACTGACGATAGCTGTAGTCTGCTGGTTGCGGTTGCTCCGGACAGCACCGGTAGTCCAAGGGGAATCAGTCATTGCGTCCATCATATTGGCCCCCAGAATGCCTTGGCCTTATCTGAAGATAGTTTGTCAAATGCTAGACCACTAGCTTCATGCCCCACATCCATGTAGGACTTCAAAGACTGGTCTTTCCCTTTGTGAATCGGGCCTCTCGCCGTCATTCGGATCAAGAGCGAATGTTCTGTTGATGCGCCTACAAAGGCCGCTTCTCCGGCAACATGCAATCGACCAAGCTGCGGTGGTATTAGATACGTTTGCTCGGCGCTGCAAAGCTCGGGCGGCAAGCCTTCGATAGTGGAACGCTTCGGGAATATGCCGGGGAAAACGTCCGACCATTCATGGGGACTTTGCCAGAGTTCTCCACGCGGGATGTTATCGATATACGATATTTCCCATTGGTTCGGAGACAGAGTGCCGATGGAAGCGGTAACTTCGTAGAACTTCTTGAACGCCAGATAGTATTCCATGAACTCAACAAATACTGATTCGTAATGGGGATACTCCCCATCTCTCTTGCGCCAATTATAGTGAAATCTGGACGACTGAACCT
>JANXWE010000300.1 GCA_025351325.1 Fimbriiglobus sp. | reverse complement strand
GTGGATGAAATTGGTCTGCTGCGATTACTCGAGCCAGATCAGTTGCTGCCGTTGGCCGAACGCGAGCGGCTCTGGTACCCCTTGGCGGAGGTGCCGGGATGAGCCTGACCCGCATCCGCGAATTGATCACCGCACGAACGGGGTTGCAGCCGGACTCGCTCGGCGCGAGCGCGGTACCGAACGCCGTGGACGGTCGCATGCGGTTTCTGAATGTCGGTAACACCGACGCTTACGCCGACCGCCTCGGCAACGACCCGCAAGAATTTCAAGCGCTCGTCGACGCCGTCATCGTCCCCGAGACGTGGTTCTTCCGGGGCGGCGTCCTCTACGATGCCCTCGTGAAACAGGTTCAACGTCGATCCACCGAGAACCCCAATCGGCCGTTCAAAATACTCAGTCTGCCGTGCAGTACCGGGGAAGAGCCGTACTCCATCGTCATGGCGTTAACCGATGCGGGGCTGGCGGCGAACGCCTGGAGTATCGACGCCATCGATTTGTCGAGCGCGTCGATTGCGGTGGCCCGAGTCGGTCGGTACCGGGAATTTTCCTTCCGCGAAACGACACCCGAACTCCGCGCGCGGCACTTCATACCGCTCGGTGATCAGTTCGAACTTCGTGCCACGCTCCGCGATCGGGTGCGCTTCCGGGTCGGCAATCTGCTCGACCCCGCGTCGTTGGCCTTGTTCGGAGAACGGTACGATCTCGTGCTCTGTCGGAACTTGATGATCTACCTCACACCGCAAGCCCGCCGGGCGGCCCTGGAGACGTTGGAGCAACGACTCGCGACAGAAGGTATTCTCGCTGTTGGTCACGCCGAAGCGGGCAACTTGCTCGGGACGCCGTTCGACTCCGTCGGCCCGGAGGGTTGCTTCCTATTTCAACGGAAGGCACCGGTGCCAACGGTATCCCGACCGAGTCTGGTTCTACCAACGACCACTTTCAAACCAGTGGAACCAAACGCACCACCGGTGCCCATTGCCGTGCGCGCGTCGGTGAACGAGACCAAGATCCCACTCCCTACTTTGGCGGAAGCACCCGCCGATTGCTGGAATCACATCGGGGTACGCGGCGACCGTAGTTGCCCGTTGTTACCGCCGGTGGTGCACTGCCAGAACTGCTCCGTCTTCTCAGCGGCCGGGCGACGCTTTTTAGATGCGGCCTCACCACCGGGGTATTTGGATGAATGGACGGAACGACTCGCCCGGCCCATCGAAGCGGAACCCGACGATTTGATCGGCTTGTTGATCTTCCGCCTCGCGGAGGAGTGGTTAGCCCTGCCGTTGGATTGCCTCGTGGAAGTGACGGCTGCGAAATCAGTTCATCGGGTGCCGCATCGGGCGGGGGTGCTCGCGGGGGTGGTCAACATCCGTGGGGAGCTGACGCTTTGTGCGCATCTCTGGAAGATTCTCGGTTTGCCAGTTCGCACGGCCGATCAGCCCGCCAGTGCGGAACGCATGCTCGTGATTCGCCGCGATACGGAACGCTGGGTTCTTCGGGTCGATTCTGTCGAGCAAGTCTTCCGCCTGCCCCAGGCCGAAGTTGGTGCCGCACCTGCGACGATTGGCCGGGCTGCGAGTCACCTCACACGGGGTGTGTTCACTTGGGAGAATCGCTCGGTCGGTCTGCTTGACGACGACCGCTTGTTTGAAGCCTTGCGGGTGAAATTGCGATGAACGACCACAATGGGCTTGACCCGCTGATGGCCTTGTTCCGCACCGAAGTGCGCGATCAACTGACGCTCCTGCGCACCGCAACAGGCGATGTCGTGAAGCCCGATGCCATCGTGGCGGCGCACACCATTCGCGGAGCGGCGCGAATCGTCGGTTCAAACACGGTCGCCGAATTGGGAGCCAATCTCGAAAATCAACTGAGCGGTGCGGTCGGGCGAGTACTCTCTGCGAATGAAGCCACCGAAATCGCGGCACTGGTCGACGCCATCGCCACGCACCTCGATGATGCTGTCGTTCCGTCGTCGGTACCAATACCGGTACCGATCCCGATCCAAGTTCCTAGAGCGGCAGAAACGACGCCACTGTTCGAGATCGACGCGGGGTTGCTCGAACTGTTCCGCGAGGAAGTCCGAAGCCACAGCGCGAATTTGACGCAGGGGCTGCTGGATCTCGAACGCGATCCGGGGAACCCACAACGGATTGAACCGCTGATGCGGGCCGCGCATTCGCTGAAAGGGGCGGCACGCATTGTCGGACTCGATGATGCCGTGGAATTGGCCCACCACCTCGAAGACGCGTTCGTGAACGCCGGTGCCGGGAAACTGCTGTTGAACGCCGACGGGATCGATGTCCTGCTTCAATCGGCCGACGTGCTGGCAGCCTTGGCCGACAGCGAATTGGCCGCTTGGGTGCAGTCGCATGCCCCGACTGCACGGGCACTCCGCGAACGATGCGCAGCCATTGCCCGTGGTGAGACCCTGCTTCCCGCGATCACGGTGGCAACGGATGCCAGTGAACCGATTGCCGTATCGCCAAATATCGAAACCGAGGTCGCGTTACCCGAGCCGGTCGTCCGCGTGACGGCCCAGAGCTTGAACCGTCTACTCAGCCTCGCGGGGGAATCGCTGGTGCAAGCACGCTGGTTGCAACTGTTTGCTGGTTCGTTGCTTGATCTTCGCAAGCAGTACGACCGGCACACCGGCCAAATGGATCGATTGGCCCAAGGCTTGGTCGATGGCCAACCGCTGGAAACCGTGTCGTTGAATTTGCACCAAGCGCGGAAGGAAGGCGAACGCACCCGCCAACTGCTGCTGAAGCGTGTCGGCGAATTTGAGGATCACGCGGGGCAAGCCGAGGATCTGAACAGTCGGCTCTACCGCGAAGTGATCGCCAGCCGGATGCGGCCCTTCTCGGACGGCGGCCAAGGGTTCCCGCGCTTGGTGCGTGACACCGCCCGTTCACTCGGCAAACCGGTGCGGTTCGAACTCGTCGGTGCGACTACGGAAGTGGACCGCGACATTTTGGAAAAGCTCGAAGCGCCGCTGACGCACCTGCTCCGCAATGCGGTCGACCATGGTATCGAACTTCCCGAGATTCGCCTGGCCAGTGGTAAGCCGGCGGAAGCAGTCATCACCCTGGAAGCCCGGCACCGCAGCGGGATGCTTTCGATCACCGTGCGCGACGACGGCGCCGGAATCGACATCGAACGCGTCCGTCGCAAAGTCCGCGAACGCGCTCTCGCCCCGGTGAATCTGGTCGGTCGCCTCACCGAACGCGAACTGTTGGAATTCCTCTTTCTCCCCGGCTTTTCCACGGCCAGCGCCGTCACGGAAGTGTCGGGACGCGGCGTCGGATTGGACGTCGTCCACGACACACTCCGTCGCGTCGGCGGTACTGTTTCCATCAGCACGGTCGCCGGCCAAGGGACGACATTCCACCTCTTGCTCCCGCTCACGCTGTCGGTCGTGCGGGCCGTGCTCGTTGAGATCGGCGGCGATTCGTACGCCTTCCCGCACACCCGTGTCGACCGACTGATCCGGTTACCCCGCCGGGAGGTACGCTCGGTCGAAAACTGCCAGTTCACGACCGTCGACGATCAAAATATCGGGCTGGTGTTCGCCGCACAATTGATGGAATTGGAAACGTCCGCTGCGGGGAACGATGACCTCTGCGTGATCCTGCTCAGCGATGCCACCGGCTCGTACGGGTTGATCGTCGATGCGTTTCGGGGCGAGCAGGATCTCGTGGTGCGGCCACTCGATGCGCGGTTGGGAAAAGTACCGAACATCAGCTCGGCGGCGATCCTCGACGATGGTTCCCCGGTTCTCATTGCCGATGTCGAAGACTTGCTGCGGTCGATGGATCAGTTCATTCAACTCGGTACGCTCCAGCGGGCCGAACGCGACGTGGTGATGAGTCGCACCAAGAAGCGGGTATTGGTGGTAGACGATTCCATCACCGTGCGCGAAGTGCAGCGGCAATTGTTGCGAACGCACGGATACGAAGTCGATGTGGCCGTGGACGGTCAAGACGGCTGGAACCGGGTTCGCGCCGCGCGGTATGATTTGGTCGTCAGCGATGTCGATATGCCACGGATGTCCGGGCTGGAATTTGTGAAGCGGATCCGGGGCGACGAAAGTTTGGCTCGGCTACCCGTGGTG
>JANXWE010000292.1 GCA_025351325.1 Fimbriiglobus sp. | reverse complement strand
CAAGATCGTGGTCGAGCGTTTGGAAGCCGAGAGCAAGACGGCCGGCGGGATCATCCTGCCGGACACGGCGAAAGAGAAGCCGAAGCAGGGCAAGATCCTGGCCATCGGCGAAGGGAAGCCACTCGAAACCGGCAAGCGGGCACCGTTCCAAGTGAAGGTCGGCGACCGCGTGCTGTTCACCACCTACTCCGGCAGCGAAGTGACCGTGGACGCCAAGGAATACCTCATCATGACCGAAGACGACATTCTTGCCGTCGTGAAGTAAACTATTTCATCGGTGCCGGCGAGTTCCTCATGGTTTTGAGGAACTCGGCCAGTGTCAGTGCGCCGATGGGCTTGTTATCGACTTTCGCGAAGATCAATCCATATTCGCGGACGTACCAATCGTATTCCCCCATGTACGTCCCTACGCGGTTCTCGGGCAATAATCTCGCTGCGTTAGCTACCGTTTGCGGATTGAATTGATCGGCGAAGAGTTGCAGCCAACTGACGACCGTCAACTCTTCGTCACCCCATTCGATGGTAGGTGGATTTCTCACATAACCCATGCCCACATCGACCGGAACCCGTAGCGTCAAACTTTTCAATTCCGGTTGGGTTCGCAACAACTTAACCGCTTCGATGAGGTCGAGCTTCTCGGCTTTTTTGAGTTTCAGCGGCGTCATCAAGAGTTTGTAACGCTCCTGATCCACGTCGGTCGGTGCCACCGGGGGTGCTGCTAGCGGTGGACTTATGTAGCGCCAGCGCATTGCCCTCATCACAGAGTCTTGTATCACCGTCTCACCTGAATGATCAACGAAACTTGGGGCATCAACCTTCTTTGCGCTCGCCGGCGGTTCGTACATCTTCCACTCGGCCTCCGCCTCAAGAAGCTGTATTTTGGAAATGAAGAATTTGCCCCTCGCTTCATTAAGCGTTTTCTGAGTGCCTAAGTTTCCCTCCACATTAGCTTGGGCATCTTTAAGTTCTTTTTCCACCAGCATTACACTTTGCCGTGCCGCGTCGAGTAGTCCTTTTGCCCGCACAATTTTCTGGCTGAGCGTGAGCTTGGTGAGTTCCAAATCGGCCCGAGCACCGGCGAGTTTCGCCTCGGCCACCAGGATTTCCGGGTGGGAGCGCAGGGCGTGCGCAATCACCTCTTCGATGCTCGGTACGGCCGGCTTCGCCGGTTCTTTGACGGGTTCTTTCACCGGCGGGGCTTTCACGGGAGGAGCTTGCACCAGGGTGCCGCCCCACAGTCCGACTAGGATCACCAATGATGGAATGGTCATGCTTTTTGACTCCGAAGTAAGGGGGTTAGGGGTGAGGTTCAACTTTCCGGAGACCTCACCCCCTAACCCCCTCTCCGAAGCGGAGAGGGGGAGAAAGATTGACGCTTCCGGTTCCCCCTCTCCGCTTCGGAGAGGGGGTTAGGGGGTGAGGTCTGACCGACACTACCGTGGCTGCGGTTTGAGGTTCGCCAGCAACCAACTGTCGTCCGCTTGCAGCGGCGGGTTCGGCTCGTGCAACGCTTGCAAATACATCCGGTAGCTGCGGGTGGCCCGGGGATAATCGCGGTCGACGTTCAAATACTTGTCGCCGGCCTTGCGAAAGAGCGCGGCGACTTCTTGCGGGTCGTCGCTCAACTCGGCCTGCAGTTCGAGCTGGGCCGCCGTCGGCTCGGGGGTCGCCGATTCGGTCGGAATCGGCTGCGGCGGGACTTCCAAAATGGGTGCGGGTGAATCGACCATCATCACCACGGTCTTCGTCGGGGCGGAGACGAAACCGAGTCCGTACCCCAGCGTCAAACAGGCGACCGTGAACAAGCCACGACTCAACCAGCGCAGTCGCACCGGGCGACGGACGATGCCGTGTGTTTGTGTGAACAAGCCGTGGGCCGTCGGTTCAGTCCCATTGGCCGAACGCGGTGCCAACAACTGTTCCAGTTCGTCGTCGGGTATCATGATTCATCTCCTTGCAATCGCCGATACGCTGTCCGGAAGGCGTCCCTGGCCCGTGTCAGTCTCGATTCCACCGCTTTGATGCTCTGCCCGTTCGCGTCGGCAATCGCCTGCACGCTCAGTCCGTTCAAATATTTGGCCCGCAACACCGCCTCATAGTCGTCGGGTAGTTCGGCCAACATGCGCACCACCGCTTCGGCATTCTCGGAATCGGGCAGCGACTGCCCCGGTTCCGTCACACTCGCCAAGCTCGGATGGCGAATGCGATAGCGACGCCACTTGCGAACTTCTGCCAAGATCACCCGGCGGGTGATTCCGCCGACCCAGTCGGAAAAGGAACCGCGTGCCGGATCGAAGCGACGGAGATTCCGGGCCGCTTCCAGCCAAGTTTGTTGAATCACGTCGGCCGCCAAGTCCGGCAACCCCGCACAGCGCCAACGGACGGTGTTGGCCACGCGTTCGGCATTGGCGTCGATCAATTGCCGCCAGGCCACAGCGTCCCCTTCGGCGGCGGCCCGCACGAATACGGCCTCGACATCCGCTTCGCTGGGGTGCGTCATTGGGAAACTATTGTCGGAAGTGGGGCGAATCCTTCGCGGAAGGGAGGAATTTCCATGATTGTCTGCGCTTTCCCGACTTTCGGCCTGTTGATCCGGTGCCGATTCTGCTTATAATTTAAGATTCGCTCAATCGTTGCGTCTGTTCCCTTACCACCTTGGTTCTGATTCATGGCAAAAGAAGAAGCGATCGAAGTCGAAGGTCGCGTGAAGGAAGCCCTGGCCAACACACAGTTTCGGGTCGAACTCGACATCGGTGGCGAAGTCATTGCCCACGTGGCGGGGAAGATGCGCAAGAACTTCATCCGGATCATTCCGGGGGATCGCGTCAAAGTCGAAATCTCACCGTACGACCTCACCCGGGGCCGAATTACCTATCGCGCCCGGTAAAGTTGAACGATTCTTCCAATTTTGCGGATTTTTCTTGACAGTCGCCGCGCAATTCCAGAAACTACCAATGTCACCACGACGGTGACGACCATTCACACAGCTGTCCAGGGAGGGACTTCAGATGCTCATCGTGACCGAATCCAAGGCTCAAGGCTGGCGCGCCGTGGCGGTGTACCAAGATCAAACCGAAGCGTTGCTTTACGTCGGCCGCTCGTCCACGCAGGTGCGGGGTGGCTACGCCGAAGCGTACAACGAGCAACTCGAAGCCGACGAACGAGAAGTCGTCGCCACGATCAAATTGCAGCAATGGCAGGGTGCCCCCGACGCCGGCAAATGGCTCGACAAAGCCGAACTGCGTCTGCCGGTGCCAAGCCGCGTGACCGAAAAGGTCGCCGCGTGAGGTTCGCAGTTTGCAGAATGAAATGGAAAGAACCCGCGCCGATCGGCGCGGGTTCTTTTGTTGGTGCGCGGATGGGATTGTGCGATCATTCCACCCAATAGCTGTCCAACACTTGGTTGCGTTAAAGCTGAGGTTGTGAGTGGTAAAACCAGTGGGCGGTTCCTCGAATACGCCGGCTTGGCATCTCGGGGACAATCACTCGGCCACTCAATGGCAGAGTAAGATGAAGAAGCGGGGGTGGACCGATACCCAAATCTCGGAAGCCGTCGCGGCCGGTCAAAGGTTCGTCGCCATTAACAACATCCGGCCCAGCAACGGTGCAACCCGCTACATTCACCCCACGACCGGTCGATCTGTCGTCCTCGACGATACAACCGGCGAGGTGATCCACATCGGAGGAGACGGCTTTGTCTACTGACGTGATTCCACTCCACATCCCACTCCTCAATGAGGGTACGGATGTCTTACGGCCGACCACG
Source organism: Fimbriiglobus sp. (assembly GCA_025351325.1). Lineage (GTDB taxonomy): Bacteria > Planctomycetota > Planctomycetia > Gemmatales > Gemmataceae > JALHQU01. The sequence continues at coordinate 10,449 of JANXWE010000292.1, read as the reverse complement.
GGGATTTTCGTGGCCCCGGATGTCGTGCAGGTGCAAGCGACCGACGACTACGATCCCGATGACGAAGAGTGGCAATTCCCACCGGGCAGCGAGGTTCGATGTGTCGCCGAGTTCCGGGGCGGCGTGCAAATTTTAGTCGCGCGCTCGATGGCACGGGAATTGGCACGTGCTTGATGACGTGCGCTACCGAGCCGCGTGACCGAATGAGAGAGTCCACCAGCCTGTCGGAAATCATCGTGGTTACAGCTACGATGATTCAGTTCGAGGGCATGCTCGGACGGCTCGCCATGCAATACCGGCGATCAGCCGATAGCACGAATCGCAAGAAAATCGCTCAGGAATACTCCGACTTGGTCGATCAATTGATCCAAAGCGGAGCATGGCAAGAGTCTCCACCCCCGGAAGACCAGCTTCCCTCCACCGATATGCCAGCCGCATACTATCGGTATTGGAGAGGTAGTAGTTGAACGAGATGAGCCTCCGAGCCAGAGTTCCAGCCCCCTACGCGAACATAACGTCCCCCGGCGCTGTCGCAACGTAAGGAACTGCCATTTCCTACCTTGCTTCTGACTGCGTGACAGCGAACAATATCCCGGACGACGCCAAGATCCGGCCGGACGAAAGGAACACATCATGAACTCCTACGCTTCCCTGTGCGACGATTTCGGTTTCAACGTGTACCTCGCCAGCAAGGTCGACCTCCCCAACAACCGCGAAACCCTGCTCACTTTTTTCGACAGTGTCCGCAAACAATACCCGAAGATGACCGACTTTGAACGCCGCGATGCCACGGAACACGTGTTGGAAGAAGAACGCGACTCCGGCAGCTATCGCACCGTGTCCGTGGATGGCCGACGACTCGGATCCGGGTTCGTGAATCCGCCCAGCCTCGACGACGCCGAGGAACAGCACGAAAAGATTTTGGAGATGGCTCCGTACCATTTGGGTATTCACGCGTTGGACACCGACGCACTCGACGTGCAGTACTATTTCGACCTGACTTTCGGTGGGAATCACGACGAAGTGGTGACGGAAGCGCTGGCGGCCGAGGGGCCGTTCGAGAGCCTGCTGCGCATCCCCGGTAGCCGGATGCTGAACTACCAACCGAGCATGATGCTGGCCCTCGACGACAGTTGCCAACTGCAAGCCCGGCTGAGCGTGGAAACGCGGACGAGTGCCTACCAAGTGCGGACGGGGAACTTCTCGGAATCGCCGATCACGGTCTACTTCACCATCCGTCAGTTTTGGGGCCGCCAGCCGTTCAAAACCTACTGGGAATCGTACCTGAACCAGAAGCGGATCTTGGACGAACTCGTGACCGAACATGTGATCCCGCAGATCATTACGCCATTGCAGCGGGTGATCGGCGCGAAGTCGTAGGGTTATCTCTTCTTGCCACCCAACCGATCCGGACTGAAATCCGCATCGGTGAACTTAGCAGGGACTTTGAATCCGCTGAAGCTGTAAAACTCGACTTCTTTGTTCTTGTCGTCAGACGTCACGATTTGCACCGGCAGGCCGAACGACGGGGATTTCTTGTCGGCGTCGAAACTGTAGGTTCGTTTGCCGCCCTTTGGCAGCAGAGCTTCGTCGCCGGCGAGTAGCGTTACTTCAATAGTCGTCAGGGCCATTTTGCTTTCGATTCCTTCCGTGGCCCCGATCAGCTTCACCGTATCGGTCGAGCGTTTCCCGGCTTCGGCTTGAACGACGTATTTGGTGATAGTCGCCAGCATCTTGCCCATACCTGCATCGGTGATGCGATTGCGGCTCTTGCCCTTCAGCAGGGTGCTATCCGGGTCGAATTCCATCCGTTTCCCGGTGCCGAGCAGCAGATTGTCACCTTTCCCCGTGACCACGATCAACTTGCCCTCGTTTTGACCATTCACGTAGAGCATTTCCCGGCCTTTCCCGGCTTCACCCGTCACCGTCATATAAATGCTGAACGGCTCCTTGCGGTGGGCGTAGGTCAGCTCTTCGGTCGGCAATGCCTTCCCGGAAACCACTTCCCGGCGGACGAGTTTCGCTTCGTAATCCGGAACGTCGGCGTACGTTTTCACCGCGGCATCGAGCAACTGGCGAACCTCGGACACCGTGCTCGGCCCGGCCAGTTTTTTCGGCTCCGCCTTCACGGGGATCTCAGTCTGGGGCAACGGTAGCAACGGCAGGGTTCGCAACAACGAGATCGGCTCCAGCGGTTGGGCCAGTGGCGGGCTATCGGGAATCGTGCTCGGAATGGTCGCCTTGGGCATCCCCGGCAGCGCCGGGATTGACCCCGGTGGCACGTCGAATTGTGGCGGCTTCACGACCGGTGGCAGGGCACGATTCTGCTCCTCGGCATTCGCGGGCTGAATCGTCGACGGATCGACTGTCGCCTTCGGGCGTGGCAGTGGTGGCAACGTCGGCGATGGATCACGTTTCCAGGTGCGAAAGCAACCGAGGGAACCGACGGCGAGCAGCATCAGGGATACGAGCATGAATCGGCGCACGATTCGGCCTCCTGCCGAGACGGGTTTCCACACCGAATAGTAACCACGGGGTCAAATTGGGGCAATCCCTCTTGATTTGCGCTTTTCTAGGAAAACATTTTGCAACAGTCGAACTTGCGGTGCTCGAATATCGTTATACTATGAAATACCTCGCACTCGATTTCGAGATGGAATCATGGTTCGTAAAACAGACCGCGTCGCATTCACCCTGATCGAACTGCTCGTCGTGATTGCCATTATTGCGATTCTGATCGGCTTGTTGCTGCCGGCCGTCCAGAAAGTCCGCGAGGCGGCGGCCCGGCTGAAGTGCCAGAACAATTTGAAGCAAATCGGCCTGGGGATGCACAACTACGAAAGTGCGAACCAGAAATTCCCGCCCGGATTTAGCTCGCGGGCGGCCACTGTCGACGGTGATGGTCTGGGTACCGGCTGGGGTTGGGCGGCGTACCTGCTTCCGCAAATGGAACAGGACAATCTCTTCCGCCAAATCATCCTCACCAACGACATTCTGCACCCCGGCCACGCCACGGTTCGTACCACGGTGTTGCCGGGGTTCCGCTGCCCGTCGGACAATCCTAAAGGGGATCTGTTCACGGCGGTCGGGCCGTCGGGACCTCTGAGCGACGTGGCCTTTGCCAACTACGTGGCCTGCGGGGGGACGTTCGAAGTTTCGGGTTTCCCCGACACCAACACGGGGGCTTTCTTGCGGAACAGTGCCTACCGTTTCGGCGATATCACCGACGGCACCAGCAATACCCTGTTCGTGACCGAACGGGCCAGCAAACGCTCCCCGATGACGACCTGGGTCGGGGCCATCACCGGTTCGGTGAATCCTCCTCTCGATGCGGCGCACGATGCCGAAGGCCCGCCGACGCTCTGCTTGTTTCAAACGGGGGAAGACTCGGAAGGTCGCACGCCGAACAACCCGTTCAACCACGTCGAAGATCCGAGCAGCCAGCACACCGGCGGTGTGAATGCCCTCTTCGGCGACGGCTCGGTCCGTTTCATTCGCAATGCGATCAACCCCATCACCTGGGCCGGCCTCGGTACCCGTTCCGGCGGCGAAGTCCTCGGCGATTATTGAAATACGGAGTGCGGAATGCGGAATTCGAAGCGGGTCGTGCTCGGGGTGGCCATCATCGGTGCGTTGCTACTTGGTGTCGCGGGGATGCTTTGGCTGAGTCGCACCGATGAAATCGCCACTTTGCGAGGCCACACGGGTGCGGTACGGACGGTCGCGTATTCCCCGGACGGTGCCGTGATCGCCAGCGGGAGCGACGACTTCAGCGTGCGACTTTGGGACGCCAAGACGTACCTGCCGATGCAGACGCTGACCGGCCATACCGGCAAAGTGCGGGCACTCGCGTTCGCTCCGAAAGGGTCGCTTTTGGCCACGGCCGGGGAAGACCACACCGTGCGATTCTGGGACTGGTCGACCGGCCAGGCCGTGGGGGCATGGGACGGATCTGGTAGTGGAATCGAGTGTTTGGCGTTCAGCCCCGACGGAACGTCGTTCGCCGTCGGTGGCGTCGACAAATTGGTGCAGGTTTGTAACGTGCTGGGCGGGAAACCGACCCGGACGCTGACAGGACACACCAAGCACGTTCACGCCCTCGCGTTCAGCCACGATGGCCAGCGGCTGGCGTCGGGTGGCGAGGACGGCACCATCCTCATCTGGCCGAAGACCGGCACCAAGCCGCAGCAGACGTTGAACGCGGGGAAGCACCACATCCACGGTTTGACCTTCGCCCCCGACGATTCCGGATTGTTCGCCTGCACCGGTGGTCCTGGCGTCTCGGTTTGGGATATGCCCACAGGGACACTGCGCTCCACGAAGTATGACGGTGCCGGTTTGTCGCGTGCACTCGCGCTGAGTCCGGATGGTGCAATGATGGCGACGGTCCAAGAAGACAAATCTGTGCGGCTTTGGGACGCGGCCAGCGGCAAGATATCGAAGCAATACGAAGGATTGCGCACCATCGGTTTGGGCATCGCCTTCGCCCCAGACGGCTCCACCATGGTCTCTGCCAGTTCGGACGGCTTGCTGAAGATTTGGCGTGTGAAGGGTCGCTGACGGCTATTCGAGCACCAGCAAATCGGGGATGTCGTATGCCGCCCCGGCAATGGTGATGCGCTTGAAGGGCCATTGATCGGTCGGGGTCATCGGTTCACATTGGGTATCGCCCACGAGCACCGTATCGACCACACTGGCGGCTCCGATCCGTGGTTGCCAGACCAGCGCTTGATTCGCCACAAACGGTTCGTCGAAGCCGGATTTGCGGAGTTCGTCGGCTTGGAACCAGCCCGTGCCGTACCCGGCGGGGCTGAGGCGCCATTCGTGTTCAAACGGCGTATTCCGAAGGAATCCGATCACCGTTTCGACGGCGCCCGCGATGGTGCCACCGGAATAACTACCCTGCCGGTCGATGGCGGCCACTTTGCAAGCGGTGTCGAATTCGGCACGGAATTCGTCCGTCGGTGTGCCGAAGCAGACGGTTCGGCTGGCCGTGGCAAACAACCCGTCGCGGTTGGCTGTCACTTGGAGGTTGCACAGCGTTTCGATGGGTGCCGAGGTGTAGCCGGCGCGGCGAAACTGTTTGCCGCGCCCGTCGGCGATGACGCTGACGGCGTGCGCTTCGGCGCCCCGGTGAAAGATGCGGTGAGCCAATGCCCCTGCAACTTCTTCTTCGGTTTCGCCCCGTTCCAGTTTCCGCGCGGTCGCTTCCAATGCGTGTGCCACCACCTGCCCGAGTTCCCTCAGTCGGTCGACATCGGACGGCAACAGTGGCCGGAGTTCTGGCCGGAGCTTTTCATTCACCAGCGGCATCGTGGGGAAGGGGCGATCCGTGGCCACTTTCTTGTTGACCACGAGTTCGCCAAGCAGCGTGGCCCGGCCACTGGCCCACTGCCATTCCTTGAGCATGAACCCGAGGCCGTCGAGTTCTTCATCGAAGAGCCGCTGGGTGTCGGTGTTGCTACAGAGCAACCAGCGTTGTCGGCCGTTGGTGTAAATGCCGGGGCGCTCGCCGTCGGCGATGAGGCCACGGACATTCATGCCGCCGGTGAACCAGGCCACGTGGGCGGGCATGAGCAGGATCACGGCTTCGCACTGTAGTTCGGCGAGCAACCGGGTGAGGATCGCTTGTTTGGCGTCGATATCGTCGCGGCGGGTCTCCGTCATGGTCAGTCGAACTCCCCGGCGGCGTACTGCCGGGCGAGCATGCGGTAACGCTCGTTGGTGGCACGGGTGCGTTCGATTTCTTCGGGTTTGACCATCCGCACGACGCGCCCCGGTATCCCCATCACCAAACTCCGAGGTGGCACCACCATCCCCGGTGGCACGACGCTGCCGGCGGCGATGATGGTGTCGGCGCCGATGTCCGATTCGGTCAGCAAGCGGGCACCGATGCCGACGAGCACGCGGGCGCCGACGCGCTTGCCGTGGACGACCGCCGCGTGGCCAATCACCACATCCTCTTCGATGACGAGTGGAATATCGAAGTCGCAATGGACGATGACACCGTCTTGAAAGTTCGCATTGGCACCGATGATAATCGGAGCGACATCACCGCGCAGGACGGCCCCGAACCAGACGTTCACCCCGGCCGCCATGCGGACATCGCCGGTGACGATGGCCGTGCGGGCCAAGAAGCCACCGCCGGGTGTGGTTCGGAACAGCGGGTACAGTGTCATGTCCTTTTCCGACTTTCGCAGTGGTGAATCGAGCCGCGTTCCGCCATCTTACAAGAGTCCACCCGCCGAACGAAGGAGGAATCATGGCAACGAAGCAAACGCCACGCACGTCGGTCATCGTCTTTCCGTTCGACCTCTTCGGTGGCACCGGTACCGGGGCCGGCGCGGAACTGCTCGGCGATGCCCTGCACGAAATGTTCGACGACAATGCCTTGGAATCGCGTGCGACACGCTGCGATGCGTACCGCGACCTCGTGGGCGTGAAGGAGTTGAGCTTCGGAACGACCAAAGCCCTGAACGCCTGGAAACAGACCGGTCGGAAGGCGCTCAAGCAGTCCCTGAATGCCGGGGAACGCGTCGTCTGGCTCGGCGGGAACCACCTCTCGGTTCTGCCCGTGTACGAGGAGTTGGGTGCGGGCACACTCGTGGTTCAACTCGATGCCCACCTCGACATCTACCAACTCCATGACGTGATGCCGAACCCGGCCAATGGCAACTTCCTCTTGCACAGCGATGCCGCGCTGCCGCAGATCGTGACTGTCGGCCACCGAGATTTGTTTCTGCACCCCAAGGAATGGCGCGGCACATTCGCACAGGCCTTTTCGGCCACGGACGTGGCGACCGACCCAGCCCGCGTGTTGAACGACATCCGTACTCGGGTCGGCAAAGCGAATCGCGTTTGGATCGACATCGACGCGGATGTCTTCGATCCCGCTCACTTCCCCGCGGTGCATCAGCCGCTGCCGTTCGGACTGGCCCCGCTCGCGGTGTTGCAAATACTCGAGGCCGCCTGGGAGGCCGAGAATGTCGCCGGTGTATCCATCAGCGAGTTCGACCCCGGCCGCGACGTCCGCGATACCAGCTTAAACCTATTAGGCTGGCTGCTCGAATGGATCTTGCTGAAGTGGTACGAAGGATGACCGACACCCGCACGATGCTCGGTGTTCACCTCTGCTGGGGCGCCTACGGCTTCTGGCTACCGAACGACCCTCGCGGCTCCGGTTCGACGGAAGTCTGGGCGCCGGAGCTGCGGCCGTTCGGCCCGGCCACGTTCGTGGAAGATCGAGCCAAGTCGCGCGGCCGGGTACCCCACGACCGAAAAAAGCGACTCGAAGCGAAGAAGCATCTGCTGCGTCCCGCGGTGTTGTTCACCGGCATTCAAGCCCGCGCTTGCGCGCGTGGATTCGCGCATCTATTGGCCGAAGTTCAGATCCCAATCTGGGCGTGTACCGTGCTCCCGGATCATGTGCACTTGGTCGTCGGTTCGAGTGCGATCCCAGCGACTATACTAACTTCACGGTTGGAGCATTCCACACGCCGACTGAAGGAAGAAGGGATTCACCCTTTCCAACAACTCCTCGACGAGGACGGCCAAGTGCCGAAATGCTGGCAGCGCGGCGGGTGGACGGTGTATCTGTTCGACGATCAGCGTGTCCGCCAGACGATCCGCTACGTGGAAGATAACCCTTTGAAAGAAGGTAAGAAGAAGCAGAATTGGAGTTTTGTAACCCCCTTTGAAAGTTGAGACTCTTCGCCGCGAGCCATGCGAGCGCCGATCCACCATGAATGAACTCGTCGAATTCGATGTCCGCACCGATGAAATGCTCGTGAACATGGGGCCTCAGCACCCCAGCACCCACGGCGTGCTGCGCCTCGTGCTGCGCACCGACGGTGAACTCGTCTCGGAAGTCGTGCCGCACTTGGGCTACCTGCACCGCTGTGCGGAGAAGATCGGCGAGAACGTCACCGCGATTCAGTTCATCCCGTACACGGATCGGATGGATTACCTCGCGGCCATGAACATGAACCTCGGCTATTCACTCGCCGTGGAAAAACTCTGTGGGCTGAAGATCCCCGAGAAAGCGCAGCACCTCCGCGTGCTGATTGTCGAACTCAACCGCATCGCTTCGCACCTCGTCGGCATGGGCGCCTACGGTCTCGACCTCGGCAGCTTCAGCCCGTTCCTGTACGCCTTCCGCGAGCGTGAACAGATCCTCGATCTCTTCGAAGAATGCTGCGGGGCACGCCTCACGTACAGCTACCTCACCGTCGGCGGCGCCCACGACGATTTGCCCGACGGCTGGCTCGGCCGCTGTCGGCAATTCCTCACGTCGTTCCGACCGCGCATCCCCGAATACCACGCGATGCTCACGAACAACCAGATCTTCGTGAAGCGCACGGCCGGCATCGGAATTCTGTCGAAAGTACTCGCCCTGAACTACGGTTGTACCGGGCCTGTGCTGCGCGGATCGCTCGACCGTCGCAACGGCGACACCGCTTGGGATTTGCGCAAGACCGAACCCTACAGCGGGTACGAGCAGTACGCGTTCGAGGTACCGATTCCACCGTTCGCCGAAGCGCCGCCGGAGGCGGTCATCGGCGATAGCTGGCACCGCTTTTACGTCCGCATGTTGGAAGTCGTGCAGAGCATTTCGCTGTGCGAACAGGCGATGGACAAGTACGAGGTGCTGCAAAAGGAGTGGCTGGCGATCCAGGCCGAATCGACTGCGAAGAAGGCTCAGCTTCCACCGGACGAAGTGAAGAAAGAGGATACCCGGTTGAACGACTTGGCGAAGTCGAAGTATTCACACCGCGTCGAACCGCCACGGACACTCACACCCGGTGAAGTCTACTTCGAGACGGAATGCCCCCGGGGGCAAATGGGGTTCCACGTCGTCGGGCGACCCAGCAAGGAAGCGGTGCCGCTGCGGGTGCGGGCACGCTCCGGCTGTTTCAGCAACCTGAGCGTGATCGAGGAACTTTGCAAAGGCGTACTGATCGGGGACTTGCCTTCGATCATCGGCAGCCTGGACGTCGTCATGGGCGAAGTGGATCGCTGATCACGGGAACAATCCGCGCTTCGCTTTTTCGTTGGCCACTTTCTCGACCCCCAAACTCAGCGCGGCGGTGCGCATGGTCAACTTGCGGGCCAGGGCTTTGTGCCGCACTTTGGCGTAGGCTTTGAGCATTTGCTTGCGGAGGGCGCTGGTCACTTCGTCGTCGTCCCACATGAATTGCTGGAGATCCTGCACCCATTCAAAATAGCTCACGGTCACGCCACCGGCGTTGCAGAGCACGTCGGGGATGATGAACACATCGCTCGACGCGAGAATGCGATCCGCCTCCGGAGTCGTCGGGCCGTTGGCCCCCTCGGCGATCACCCGGCACTGCAACTTTCCGGCATTCTCGGCATTGATCACACGTTCCGTCGCGGCGGGGATCAACACCGTGCACGGGGTCGTCAGTAGTTCGGAATCCGGGATGGCTTCCGCTTTCGGGTACCCGACGATGGTGTGCCGTTCGTTTTCCGGGGCTTGCACGTACTTCTGCATCGCCGGGATGTTGATCCCGTTGGTGTTCCGGATGGAACCGTACCGATCCCCGATGGCAATCACCTTGGCCCCGAGTTTGTGCAGTTCGTCGCAGGTCACCGAGCCGACGTTCCCGTAACCCTGCACCACGGCGGTGCTCTGATCGACCGGCAGATTGAGTTCCTTGAGCGCTTCCAAAATGCAGTAGACGATCCCGCGCCCGGTCGCTTCCCGGCGGCCGACGCAACCGCCGAGTTCGACCGGTTTGCCCGTGACGATCTCGGGGCAAGCGTAGCCGATTTTCATGCTGTACGTGTCGTAGATCCAGGCCATGGTCTGCTCGTCGGTGCCCATGTCGGGGGCCATCACGTCGATGCGCGGGCCGATGATGCTCAGCACTTCCTCGGTGAATCGCCGGGTCAGTCGCTCCTTCTCGCCGAGGCTCAGTTTGGCCGGATCGCAGGCGATGCCACCCTTCGCACCACCGTAGGGCAGTCCCATGATGCCGCACTTCCAGCTCATCCACATGGCGAGCGCCGCCACTTCGCCGACATCGACGTTGGGGGCATAACGGAGGCCCCCTTTGCTCGCCCCACTGGTGAGGGAATGTTGCACGCGGTAGCCGATGAAGACCTGAGTATGGCCGTCGTCCATCCGCACCGGCACACTGACGATCAACGATCGTTTCGGCAGCATGAGCCGGTCGATGATGCCGACGTCGAATTCCGGGAGTTCGTGGGCGACCGTGCGGAGTTGTTCGCAGGCCATGCGGTAGACAGGGGAATCATCGAAGAGTGTGTGCGGCTGAACGGGAGCGGGTGCGGACACGGGAGAACTCCTCATTGCGGAACAGGAGATGTGGCTTGGGAAATGATACGATTCGGTAGCCGGCCGCGATGCGACTATCGTGAATAAGGCGAGCCGAACCGCGTGAGCGGTCGGGTGAAGCGGGCCAGAAC
>JANXWE010000290.1 GCA_025351325.1 Fimbriiglobus sp. | reverse complement strand
AGTTCGGCGATCCTGAATGATTTGATGACTTGGCCTCCCTTTTCGGGGCTGAGAAATTGGCGGTAGAACAACCACGTTTGGTTCCCGATCTGGATCTGCTGGATCACCGCCCGCTCTTGTTTCTCTTTCGGCCACTTGGCCTCGTATCCTTCCAGCGGGATTGGTCGACTCAGCAAAATCGCGTCGGCCGCGGGCTCGATCACTCGGAGCTTGAAAGCCGGAGCAACGGCTAAGCCCTCGTCCGTCTTCAGCGACGCCCGAAGCTCGTAAACGCCCGGCGTCGAGATGGACCCGTAACCCAAGTGATCGAAGTCAAACTCGCCAGTTTTGGTCTGCCAACTTCGCACCGGACTTCTGTCGCCCAGTAGTTTGGCTTTGTATTGCGGCCCCAATTTCATTTTGGGGGCACCGTCCGGCTGCATGATGGTCACGACTAGGTCACGGCAGCGCAAAGCCACATCGAATGGAATGTACTCTCTCTCAGCATCGGATCGGTTGGTAAGAGCGACCACGAATCCGCCCCGGCCGATTGTTTCTTGAGCCAAGAGGGGATTGCAGAGCCGCAGAGGTTGTATCCGCAGGCCCCAGCCGTCCTTGTCGATAGGAGCGGGGAACAGCCACGCGTTCGCGTGGACCACGGCGACGAGAATCCAAATGGCGGACATACTGCCTCACTTCTTCTCAGCCGGCAACTTCGCGTCGAGTTTCAGTTTCTCCTGGCGGTGCTTCTCCTCCGCCTCCGTCCACGGCCGGCCGTCGATGGAGTTGATCACGTGCTTGGTCGTCCACTTGGTGTAGGTGGTCTCCCGGTAGGTGATGGTGAGTGGGTTCCAGTCGCCGAAGGCCCCCTCGACTTTCAGGTCGACCACCTTGCCGGGCAGTTCGGCGATGCGGTATGAGGCATAGGTTCCACCACCTATTTCTGAACGCATAAATCTACGATAGAATAACCAAAATCTATCTTCAACCTTGATTTGTTGGATCAATGCCCGCTCTTGATTTTCTTTGGGATACCTTGCTTCTTGCCCTTCCAACGGAGCCGGCACACTCATTAAAATATCAGTATGCGCAGGTTCAATCACTTTAAACTTGACGGCTGGGGCAACAACTACACCCTCGGCGGTTTTGAGCGACGCGTGCAACTCATATACACCCGGGCCTGAGAGTTGAGTCAATCCCGCTCGGATAAACAAGAATGCAGAGGATTCGAATCGCCCCGCGACCAATTGCGAATCGTCTTTTGCTGGTTCGCGTTGGGGAATCGTGTGGAGGCCGACGAGCTGCTTGCCATTTGGTTGGATGATGGAAACATTCAAATCGCCAACCTCAGCAGCTAACTTCAGGGTAGTGTACTCGCGTGTTGTCTTGGATCGGTTGATCAACACAATCTCGACTTCGCGATGTTCAATGGATTCCTCGGCCAAGAATAGCCGAGGATTCTCCGACGTGCGAACCCGCAACGCCCACCCGACTTTGTCTGTTGGGGCTGGGAGAAACCAAGCGTTTGCGTTCACCACGGCGATGAGAAAACAAATCGCGGACATCGGTAGCTCCTAGATAGGTTCGAGGACTAATGTTTGATTAGATTTCACCTTTAATTCTCTTTGTACCACCTTGAAGAACTTGACGTTCGCCAGCTCAGTCCGACCTCGTGTCGGTACCCCTTTATACATCAAGCAGGTTTTATCCTCCGCGTCGTCGACCACGATGCCATCCTCGTTCGGGTCTTTCGTGTGTTCGACCGCATCGAATGGCCCATCATGTCTTTCGTACAATAAGTGTGTAATCTCGTGCGCCACAGTGGTCATCAAAAGCTCGTTGAACTTGGCACCATCTAGACCCCAGCGGGCCTGGTTGCCCCTCAGATTTGTTACTGCGAGTACGGCACCTCGCTCCAAGAGATCTCGCACTGTGCCAAAAGTAGACGCTGCTCCTCCAAGAGCATTGTTCAAGGCGATTCCAATGTCATCCACGAAAAGCATGTGCATGAAGTCCGTTCTCAAGTTTGGCAACGCAGGATCACGGGCTGCCACAGTGTCGCGCGAAGCCTTCCACTCGGCTTTCAATTTAGCAACAGTATCTACCTTCTCCTTTGGCAGATCCAACGCCACCTCGTCCATCAACCAGTACATGTAGATCCCAGCCCCCCGCGTGGCGTTACTGAACACACCCGACGCGCCCGTCATGATGCCTTCTAACCCGGCTTCAGGAATATTGTTTGGATTGATCACCAACGCCCGGTCCACCTCGACCAGGATCTCCTTCCTCGCCGGGTCGAGCCGGATGTGCCCGCCGGGGTGGCTGCCGCCGCCGAATCCGTTGAGCCCGCCGCCGTCGAGGATGTAGCCCCGGTACTCTTCGAGGATGGTGTGGGCGTCGCCCTCTTCGGCCTGGGGAACCAGCGGCCCCGCTGTCGGACATACTGCCTCACTTCTTCTCAGCCGGCAACTTCGCGTCGCGTTTCCGCTTCTCCTGGCGGAGCTTCTCTTCCGCCGCCGTCCACGGTCGGCCGTCGACGGAGTTGATGACATGCGTGGTCGTCCACTTGGTGTAGGTGGTCTCCCGGTAGGTGATCGTCAGCGGATTGTTGTTGCCGAAAGCCCCGTCGACTTTGAAGTCGACCACTTTGCCCGGCAACTCGGTTAGGCGTGTGGCAGAATACGCTTTTCCACCGTTTTCTAGGCTCGCAAACTGACGGTAGAAGAGCCAAACTTTTTTGCCGACCGCAATTTGTTGAATGATAGCTGTTTCTTGCTTGTTTATTGAACGCTCGGCCATTTTTCCTTCGAGCGGCAACTTGTGACTGGCCAAAATGCAATCCCGAGCAATCTCGACCACTTCAAACTCGATCGGTGGGGCCAAATACGTCTTGCCAAGATTTGAGAGTGAAACGTCGATTCTATATGTGCCCACTTCGAGAGGGTTGCCAAAACCGAAGCTTCCCAACCGGAATGGGCATACCGCGCAGCCACCCACTGGCAATTTCAATTTAGGCTGATTCGGATCCTGTTGATCGCCTCGATCACCGCCAGCCCTAAGCCCCCTTCCATTCGAATGAGTGATCGAAATACCTAGATCGAGGACACGTTTACTATACTCAAAAGCAAAGTAGTTCTGCGGAACAGTCGAGCGATTGTGGAGCAACACGGCTATTCTCGTATGCTCGATGCTCTCTCCGTCTATGTAAGAGCCTACGGAATTCAAGTCGATTGCCCTCAAGGCCAAATCTCCCGTATCCAAACGATGGGGTGTGAAGAGGTTCGCCACGACCGCCGAAACGCAAGCGGATTGGATGGCGGCAGATAAAAGGATCACGATGGCTCCTAGTTCGAAATACCTTCGGTGCTTCGAATCTTAAATACCTTTTGCGCGAGCGGGCCGATTTTTACCGTGGCGAATTCGCGATTGTCCTTGGATCGCGTCTTGAACATGAGTTCGGTTTTGTCGGCCTGGGGCGCAAACATATGTTCGTTATCATCGAAACCCGCGGAAACGGTGAAGTCTGGGATGATCATGTGCGTGAGTTCGTGGGCGAGGACAGTGCTGAACAGCTCTTCTCGTTTCGGGTAATCGGCAACTTTGTACGTTACCGTCGTATCGGTAGTGGCGAGCACGACACCGCGTCGCGTCGAATCTTCTGTATCGATGCGACCGTAAGCGATGGCGTTGCCTTCGAATGCTTCCAAACAGCCTGCATCGATCATCAATGCATGAATGAAATCAGTTGCTAGAGTTGAGTTTCGAGCACTGCTTAATGCGGTCATTTCCTTGACTTTTGTATTTGCATCCGCTAATTCAATATTCAGTTCTTTGTCATCCATCAGCCAGTACATGTAGATACCTGCCCCGCGGGTCACGTTGCTGAACACACCCGACGCGCCGTTCAAGATAGTCTTGAGCTTCGCATTCGTGTCATTGCCAGCGCCTGGTACATTGTTCAACACCGCCGCCCGATCCACTTCGACCAAGATCTCCTTCCGCGCCGGGTCGAGCCGGATGTGCCCGCCGGGGTGACCGCCCCCGCCGAAGCCGTTGAGTCCGCCGCCGTCGAGGATGTATCCCCGGTACTCTTCAAGGATGATGTGGGCATCGCCCTCGTCGCCCGCAATGCCCTGTTGAACCAACGGCCCCGCCGCATCGGGGTCGAGGCGTTCGTCATCCATATCGGGGTGGAAGAGTGCCAGTATCTTAGCGTCAGTTTCCCAGCCCGGTGCGCCGTCTGCGATGGCGTATTGCGTCCTCCAGCGTTTCCCCATGTCGAGTTCCCACTTATCCGCGATCCCGTCGCTGTCAACATCCTTTGGAATATTGACACCGACCGTGGCTTGCCTCTTAGACCCACCTATTCCGTCTTTCACGTAGATGTGTGCTACTACGGATGCGGAGCCGCCGTAATCTTTGCAGTAGAAGTTCACCCACGTCGAATTCGGGTCCATCTTTCCACTGTACGCACCGCCGTAGAGTTGTGTTTCGTTGGAGGTCGGGAAGATCTCGACTGTTTCTAGCGGTTCGTCCCCGTTGACGCGGAACGAGTAATCCTCCGTTTTACCCACGCCTTCGATGCTGGCGTCGCTCCGGTTGGACGCATAACCCGGACGTGTTGTGGAATAACTGATTACGAATTTCACCTTGACGATATCAAGGGTATTGTAGCCGATGTTCTCCAGCACCAGCTTCATCCGCTGGGGGGCGAAGACCGAATCGTTGAACGAGGCGGTTCTGGCGGCCTCGGTCGTCAGCATCGAGTCGGCCGCCTTGTAGCCGGGCAGGTAGTTTTTGGCTCTGTCGATGCAGCCTTCAACGTCCGGGGCCAAGAGGCTGTCGGCATCCACGTCCAAGTCGAAGTTCAGTTTGACGTCGCCGAGCTCGAGGAAGGCGTTGTTCGGGGTGTAGACGATGTAGCCGCTGCCGGGGGTCAGCCGCATCTTCACGATCTCGAGCGGTTCCTCAAGGGTATCGATGAGCGGGTGGACGTAAATGCGGGCTTGGCTCGCGCCGGCCGCGAACGTCACGGACGTGCCGTTGCCGACGATCTCGTAGTCGAGGTTGAGGGTGGCCATCGGCATGTTGCCGGTGGTGTCCACGGCGAAATTCACCGTCAATGCCCCGAGAGTGTTGCTGCGGTTCACCGTCAGCCAACCGTCGGCCGGGCCGGTCTCGGTGGTGCCGGCCCCATTGGTCATCCAGACGTACGCCGGGCCTCCTCCCGGAGGCGGCGGACTCGTCGGCGGTGGCGGACTCGGCGGATTCATCGACGGCGCGGAGACTTCCGAGACGTTCGTCGA
>JANXWE010000265.1 GCA_025351325.1 Fimbriiglobus sp. | reverse complement strand
TGGATCGCTTCGGCGTGGCCCGTGTCGCCCCGGCAGACGTCTTCGTAACTCGGCTTTTGAACGGTGCCACCGGTGTACCCGGAGGTCACGGTTTGCACGCCTTTGAGCTGTTGGAAGATCGCTTCGGTGCACCAGAAACAGCCGTTGCCGAAGGTGGCGGTGGTGGAATCGTCCGCCGATTCGGTCGTGTCCAGAGCGGGGAAATTCTCGGGCATGACGAATTCATTGCGCCGCGATCGGTAGATGAAAAAGACCACGCAAGCGAGCAGGAACGCACCGAACACCCAGTGAATGGGTCGCATAACTTAGCTCCGTCGGGGTGGGAATGGCTCACTCAATCTTAGTCCGTTCGTCGCGGAATTTTCGTTCGATCCCGACTTTGATGAAGAGCGTCGCCAGCGACAGCAGGGTCAGCACCGACGCCAGGGCGAATGCAGACGCGGTGTCGGCGTTCGATTGCCCTTCCCAGAGTTTCTGCACTTGCAGCGGCATGGTGTCCGTCCGCCCGCCGATCTTCCCGGACACCACGGCGACGGCACCGAACTCCCCCATGGCGCGGGCGTTGCACAAGATGATCCCGTAGAGCAGGCCCCATTTGATGTTCGGCACCGTGATCCGCCAGAACATTTGCCAGCCCGTGGCCCCCAGACTTCGCGCCGCGATTTCCTCTTCGGAACCGACCGCTTCGAAGATCGGGATCAACTCGCGGGCCACGAATGGGAAGGTCACGAACATCGTCACCAGCACGATGCCGGGCGGTGCGAAGATCACCCGGTAATCGTGTTCCAATAGCCAACCGCCAAGGGGTGTTTTAGAACCGAGCAGAACCACGAACAGCAACCCAACCACCACCGGTGACACGCTGAATGGCAAGTCAATGAGCGTGGTGAGGATGGCACGACCGGGGAAGCGAAAGCGGGCAATGGCCCAAGCGGCCGCCACGCCGAAGACGGTGTTGAGAGCCACGGAAACGGGGGCGACCATCAGCGTGAGGAAGATGGAGTGCCGGGTGTCGGCGTTGTGGAACAGGCTGTTCCAGTACGCCGTGGCCCCTTCGGCGAAGGCCTGCACGAACAGGTTCACCAGTGGCAACAGAATCAGCAACCCGACGGTGCCGAGGGTCAGCGCGATCAGGGTGTAGCGGACGTACCAGGGGTCGTTGCGGCTCGGGCGGTCACTGGGCATGGCGTTGGCTCCAGCGCTCGAGCAAGTTGATCAGAATCAACAGCGTGAACGAGGCGACGAGCAGCACCACGGCGATGGCGGCCGCTTCGCTCGCGGCACTTTCGCGCTGGGCACTTTCGAGGTGCAGCGCGAGGATCAGCATCGGGGCGATCTCGGTGCCCGGCGTGTTCGGCGAGATGAACACCACCGAGCCGTACTCGCCGACGGCGCGGGCGAAGGCGAGCGTGAACCCGGTCAACGTCGGCGGGATCAAACTCGGCAAAATGACCCGGCGGAACGTCTGCCAGCGGTTGGCCCCGAGCACCCCTGCAGCTTCTTCCGTCTCCGCATCCAGGTCTTCGAGAACCGGCTGCACCGTCCGCACCACGAAGGGGAACCCCGTGAAGATCAGCACCACCACGATCCCCGTCCGCGAGAAGGCCGCTTCAATCCCCAGCGGCACCAGGAACTGACCGAGCCAGCCGTTGGGCATGTACACGTTCGCGTAGATCATCCCCGCCACGGCCGTCGGCAGCGCGAATGGAATATCGACGAGGGCATCGACGAGACGCTTACCGGGAAACTCATACCGAACCAACGTCCAAGCGACGATCAACCCCAGCACGACGTTGACCGCCGCCGCGGTGATCGATGCTGTGAATGTCAACCGGTACGCCGCGATGGCACGAGGGGTGGCGACCGCTTCCCAGAAGTCGGCCCACGACAGCTCGGCCGCTTTCCAGAAGCAGGCCGCCAGCGGGATGAGCACTAGCAGGCTCAAGTAGAACATGGTGTAGCCGAGGCTCAGCCCGAAGCCCGGCAGCACCCGGCGGTTGACCGTACTCATTTCTCGGCACCGCCGTAGATCCGGTCGAACAGGCCACCCCTCACGAAGAACCGCTCCTGAATCTCATCCCAAGATTCGGCGATCAACGGCGTCACACTGAACAGTTCGATCTTGGGGAAGCGCCCGGCCGTGCGTGCCTTCACCGTCGCATTCGTCGGCCGGTAGTAGTGCTCGGCGATCACTTCCTGGGCTTCTTCGGTGTAAAGGTAATCCAGGTACGCCTTGGCCACGGCCGCCGTCCCTTTCTTGCGGGCGATGGAATCCACCACGGCCACGTGCGGTTCGGCCTGCACGCTGACACTCGGGTAGATGATTTTGAGTTTGCCCTTAGATTCCAGCACTTCGAGGTAGGCTTCGTTCTCCCACGTGAGGTGGACGTCGCCCAAACCCTTGCGGGCAAACGATTCCGTTGCCCCCCGTGCCGACGGATCGAGTCCGCGCGTGCGGGCGAAGAGTTGCCTCACGAATTCCTCGGCCTCCGCGTTCGATCCACCACTGCGCTTCACCGAGCCGTACGCCGCGAGGAAGGCCCACTTGCCGTTACCGGAGGTCTTCGGGTTGGGGACAACGATCTGAATATCGTCGCGGCGAATCAAGTCGGCCCACTCGTGAATCTGCTTCGGATTGTCGTCCCGCACCACGAAGACAATCGTGGAGGTATACGGCAGCGAACGCTTGTCGAATTTCGCTTCCCAGCCGTCGTCCATCAGGCCCGCTTTGCGGATGGCGTCGGTATCGCTCCAAAGTGCCAGCGTCACCACGTCGGCTTCGAGGCCGTCCATCACCTGCCGGGCTTGGCTGGCGGAGCCGCCGTGCGATTGTTGAATCGTGATCCGTTTGCCCGTTTCCTGTTCGTACCGTTCGCAGAACCGGGGGTTCAGATCTTTCCAGAGTTCGCGGGTCGGATCGCAAGCCACGTTCAGCAGTTCCGTGCCGGACGATTCGCGCACGACCCCGGAGGCGAGCAACCAAATGCTCGCTCCCAGGAGGTAAACCGCCACGAGAAGCACCATCGCCGAACGGAGCATCGCTCATCCTGAACCGGAAGAATTCGCAACCGTAGGGATAGGCGACGGCCCGGGATTGAACAAGGTGAACTGTCGGCGCTGAGTGAAGCCACGATCATGGAAGTTCATTCGAGTCCGATGTGTACTACTCTGCTTTCTTCTTCGTCTTGACCGAGAACACGTGCTTCATCGGCTCGAGTTCCACCACCTTCTTGTCGCCCTTCAACGTGATCGGAAAACCGAGGTACCCTTTCTCGCTGTCCGGTTTGCCTTGGTGGAAACCGTTCTCGTGCTGGTACACGATTCGCCATTTCCCGACAGGTACATTTTGGATCTCGAATTTGCCGTCCTTGTCCGTTAGGGCGTAGTACGGGTGATTGAAAACCCGCACTTGCGAGGTCATCCACCCGTGGATGGAGCAGGCGACCGATATGGGCGTCCGTTGGGCTTCGAGCGGCTTTTTGAGTTTGACTTCGGCGCCGCTTGGAACGAGATTGTTTAAATTTTCAATCGAGCTCGCATAGTTGACGTTGTGACCGATCTTGCGCTGTTCTTGACGACCAGAGTGTCACCCTCCCGGGCCATCGTGATCTGCGGTTCGAACTGGCACTTCGGCTGGTCGATGACGTGCTCCCTCGACTTCGGCTTGGCCAGATCCGGATGGATTTGATCCGGCGGAAACGCGCTCTCTTTGTCATCGTTATCGGGGCGCAACCAGACGACGACGTTCTGGAAGCCGAGTGATTTGGGATCGACGAGGACTTCGCTCGACGTCGGCACGCCGTCTTTACAACAGACCCCCTTGTCGGGATTGTTTTTGAAATCGATGGCCTTCAATTCCGGCGCCTTCTCTCCGTTCCACTTCACCGTGCCCTTGATGGTCACATATTTTTCGTCCGTCAGGGCGGACGAACCGATGCCGAACAGCGCGGCCAACAGCAGCAAACTTCGCATGATGGGTACTCGTCAAATGAATGTGGCCCGTGGGAAGTCCCACGGGCCACATCGCACCAGATCATCGGGGTCTAAGGTTTCGGCAATTCCAACTTGATCGCTTCGAGTTCCATCGTCTTCTTGTCACCTTTTAAGTTCACAGGGAAACCTGTGCTGCCTTCCCTGCCTTTGTGGTAGCCGTCTTCATGCTGGTACACCACTCGCCATTTCCCGACGGGGGCATCCTTGATTTCGAATTTGCCATCTTTGTCCGTCAGGGCGTAATACGGGTGATCGAAGACCCTAACTTTCCCTTTCATCCAAACATGCATATTGCAGGCGAAGCTGATGAATGACTTCTGAGCTTCGAGCGGTTTGTCGAGTTTCTTCTCAGCCCCGGCCGGGAGGTTGATATTGAACGATTCGATGTCGCTGGAGTAGTTCACGTTGTGTCCGATGGCGGCTGAGTTCTTCACGACCAAAGTGTCGCCGGCGCGGGCCAACGTGACACGCGGTTCAAACTGGCACTTCGGCTGATCGATGACATGTTCCTTCGACTTCGGCTTGACCAAATCCGGGTGAATTTGATCCAGCGGGAACGAATTCTTGAGGTCATTCTCATCCGGCCGCAACCAGACCATGACATTGGCCACACCGAGATTTTTCGGGTCCACTTCGATTTTGCTCGACTCCAGCGGCCCGGCTTTGCAGCAGGTTTCCTTATTTACTTTGACATTAATCACTTCTTTGTCAGGTGCCTTCTCTCCATTCCACTTCACGGTGCCCTTGATGGTCACGTACTTTTCATCCGCCTGGGCGAACGAACCGATGCCGCACAGCGCGGCTAACAGTAGCAAACTTCGCATGATGGGTACCCTAAAATGAAAGTGGCCCGTGGGACTTCCCCACGGGCCACATCGTACCAGATCCGTGCGGTCTACGGTTTCGGCAATTCCAACTTGATCGCTTCGAGTTCCATCGTCTTCTTGGCGCCGCCCACATCGACGGGGAAGCCGAGGAGCCCTTCCTTGCCCTTGTGGTAGCCACCTTCGTGCTGATACACCACGCGCCATTTGCCGACGGGCGCATCTTTGATTTCAAAGTTGCCATCTTTGTCCGTCAAGGCGTAGTAGGGGTGATCGAACACCCGGACCTTCCCTTCCATCCACGGGTGGATGTTGCAGGCGACGCCGACTGGA
>JANXWE010000248.1 GCA_025351325.1 Fimbriiglobus sp. | reverse complement strand
TTCGTCGCGGCCCAGCAGCAAGAACTCGCGGTAGTTGGTGACGAGCACCTGCGAATGGGCTTCCCAGTAGCGCGAGACTTGCGGCGAATCGGCGACCGCGAGGAGGTCGTCCTTCGGCTTCTTGCACTCGATGGCCCCGCGGGCCGGCAACTGCCCGACCGGGGCTTCGGTTTCGTCGCCCGAGTACTGCTCGAAGGTGAACAGCCCGCCGTCAGGCATGTTGCCGTCTCGGTTCTTCAAACTCATGAACGACCGGACGACCAGTTTCAAGCCCGCCCCGGCGGCGCTGAGCAACACGGCCAGCGGCCCGTACAAACTGGTTTCCGGCGTGACGGCGCCGGTAGCCCGGTGCGACCGGCAATCGGCGAGATAGGTGGCGAGATCGTGCGGTTTGGTCATCCAGGGAACATACGTATCCGGTTTGTTTTCGCCGAGTGTTCAAAAGTGCCGCGTGGGAAACACTTTGGCATCCCACGACCGATTCTGCGACTCAGGTCAATGACCCCGGCGGATTTTTCCTCGCCACTTGCACAGTTCCGGAAAGCGAACTAGGTTTTCCAATCTCGGATGACGTTGATCGCCAGAGCATGGGCCAGTCCACGACTATGAATCCGCTGCCCCAACTCCGCACCGTCCGCGACGGACAGATCGCGACACCGGAACCGATGGCTCCGGTCCGCGGCGCTCCGCCCAAATTAGTCGATCATCCGAAGCTTCCCGCCACCGCTCAGCAATTACTCGGCGAGGCGATCCAAGTTGGTGTACTGAACAACTCCGAAGTCAAACAGTTTCTGGTTCGGATCGGCGAGCGCATTCCCCAACTCACGACCCGCGACTACACGGCGGACGCTTTGGTTCATTTCGGATTTCTCACGCCGTATCAAAAATCGCGTCTCGTGTCCGGCCAAACACACGGCCTTCTGCTCGGGAATTACCGCATTCTCGACCGCCTGGGCGGTGGCACCGTCGGCACGGTATTCACGGCGATTCACCCGTTTCTCGATCGAAAAGTGGCGGTAAAAGTTTTGACGTTCGAGGGCGATCATCGCACAAACACCGCCGAGCGGTTTCTCGATGAAGCCCGTGTCTTGGCGCGGTTGAACCACCCGCATGTCGTGGGGATACTCGACGCCGGAATGGCGAAATCAGAAGCCCGCGATGAATCGATCTTGTACACGGTGCTGGAACTGGTGGACGGCGGCGACGTCGAGAATTTCGTCTACGACCATGGTGCTCAACCCCTGCCGCAAGCTTGCGAGTGGGGCCGGCAGATCGCACTTGGACTCCGGGCCATCCACGAAGCGGGCATTGTCCACCGCGACCTCAAACCGGGCAATTTGTTGCTGACGGCTTCGCGCGGGATCAAAATTGCCGACTTCGGCTTGGCCCGGCAACCGACGAGTACACGCACGCCTTGCCAAGCGCTGTTGGGCACGTTGGACTTCCTGGCCCCGGAACAGCTCCAGGATCCGACGACCGTCGGCCCACCGGCCGACATCTATGCACTGGGGGTCACGCTGTTTTGGATGCTCACGGGGAAATTGCCTTATCCCGAAGGACTCGGACTCAAAGAATTGACCGATTTCATTTTGAAATCGACCCCACGCCGACTCAAAGAGATTCGTTCGGGGTTGCCGGCAGAACTCGATGATTTGATCGCCCGAATGTTGAATGTGAACCCGAGCCACCGCCCGACTGCCGCAATCGCGGCCCAGTTACTAGCGACGTTGGCAGCCGTCAGCAACAACCCGGACATCGCCGAACTGCCGGTGAAGTTCTCGGAAATTAGTCGGGTCGAGCAACTGACTGAGTTGGTGCAACAACTCGAACAGACGATCACCACGAAAACGGCCCACGTGGCTGAAGCTCATGCGAGTTTGCTGGCGACCCTGGCGGCGATGAGCAAAAAGTGCCCCGGCGAATCGGACGGTCACCAACGGCGGATCTCGGCATACGTTCTGCGTTTGGCCCGCGCCCTGGGGAAGACGCCGCGCTGGATCGTCCTCACCGATCCGAATGCTCAAGTGGAACTCGCCGTAGTCGCGGCGGCTCACGATCTCGGCTTGTTTGAGCTTCCCTATGGCTTGCTGGAGATCGAAGCGACACTGCGTACCCCGAGCGACGAACATCTGTATCAATCGCATCCGGTTCGCGGTTCCACCATCCTCAATGTGCTCGCGGAGAAGAATGGCCACGGGTTGCCATTTTTGCGGAATTTGCGCGCCGTCGTGCGCCACCACCACGAATGCTGGGATGGCACCGGGTACCCCGATCAACTCCGTGGAGAGAACATTCCTCTCGCGGCTCGGATTGTTTCGATTGCCGATGCCTACGACCGATATCGCACCGGTGGCCAAGCCCATGTGGAAGCGATGCTTCAGCTGGATCAATACTCGGGGCAGGCGTTCGACCCTTCACTACTTCAGCAACTGAGGTCCTGTCACCACGATTGGGATGCGATCTTCTCGGTGATCCCCGATACCGGTCAGTCCGAAGTGATTCCACTCGCAGCCATCAATCGGACTGCTGTGCCCAAATGAGATCAGGCCCGGCGGAACTCGCCGGGCCAGAGCAGTAGTCACACTGATCAGTTAGCGGTAGTTTCCGTAACGGAAGCCGAACGAAAACCCGGACCGGTTTCCGAACTGCGAGCCGTTGTAGCCGTTATTGAATCCGTTGTAACCGTTGTTGAAACTGTTGAAGTTGTTGTAACCGTAGTTGTAATTGCTGAATCCGGAGTTGTAGTAGTTCCCGTAGTTCGGGTTCACGAACCCGTAATTCGGATTCACGAATAGTGGCTGCGGCGCGGTGTACGTGCGGTAGCCGTAGTTGTAATTGCTGTAGTTGTAGTTTCGGTTCCCGTAGTAGTTTTGGGCTTGTACGGAATCGGCAGATAAGCCGACGAAACCGATGGCGAGCAGACCGCCGTTCATCACGCGTGACAGATTCATGGTGTATCTCCTGGGAGTTGTGCCGGTTCCAAGTCGGGAATGGCCGACAAAGAGGATACCCATTCAGAACGTCATCTTGCGCAAAAATCGCAAGTTTGACTCAAGTTTTGCTCGAAAGAGACTTCCCGCACTACGGCAATTTTTTGCCCGACAGTTGCGTCTCGGCGACTTCCAACGCTCGCATCAAGCCGAGTGCCTTGTTGATCGTCTCTTGATATTCATCGTCCGGTTTACTGTCGGCGACCACGCCGCAGCCCGCTTGGATGTACGCAGTCTGTCCTTGCAGCACCATCGTTCGGAGGGCGATGCAGGTGTCCATGTCGCCGCCGAAATCGACGTAGCCGACCGCCCCACCGTACGGCCCGCGCCGGTGCGGTTCTAGCTCGTCGATGATTTCCATCGCCCGCACTTTCGGTGCTCCGCTGAGCGTCCCCGCCGGCAACGCGGAACGCATGGCGTCGAATGCGGTCTTGCCCGGCAGCAGCTTCCCGGTCACGGTGCTGCTGATGTGCATCACGTGGCTGTAGCGTTCCACCGTCATCAAATCCGAAAGTACCACCGAGCCGAGTTGGCAGACTTTGCCGACATCGTTGCG
>JANXWE010000217.1 GCA_025351325.1 Fimbriiglobus sp. | reverse complement strand
CATTGCCGAAGATCCTCGACTGCAGCCACCCGTAGGTGTCTGGCCAGTGTCTCAGTGCCAGTGGCGCGGGTCGTGCTCTCACACCCGCTAGACATCTTCGCCTTGGTGAGCCGTTACCTCACCAACTAGCTAATATCACATAGGCCCCTCCCAGGGCGCCGGAACTTTGCTCTCACGAGGTCATCGAGAATTACCCTGTATTTCTACAGGCTATGCTCGACCCCGGGGTAGGTACCTATGCCTTACTGCCCCTTACGCTGCTCCCCCATTGCTGGGGTACGCTCAACTTGCATGCCTAATCCACGCCGCCAACGTTCGTTCTGAGCCAGGATCAAACCCTTCAAAATTGTATCATGTACTCCGCGGCACCAGGTTAACAGTGCGTCGGAGTCACAATTTCAAACGTTTGAGGCCTCTGCCTCTCGCTTACACTCAAATTGTAGGTCAGGATAGTTTCCCAACCTGTCAGAGTGAGTGACCGCTGAGAACAGCGACACATCTCACTCCCGTTAAGGACATCACGCTACCAATTTGTCAAAGACCAAACTTTAAAAAACTTCCTCGGGTCGAACACCGTTTCCAGTGATCTCTCCTCAGTCGTTTCTTCGCGTCAACCTTTCGATTGGGCGACAAGGGGAATGATAGCCCCGCCGGGGGGTCTGTCAACGCTTCTTGGCAGCAAAGGGGGAAAAATTCCCAAAGCCCCTGAAAAGAGGCCATCTCGATGAGTGGGGTCACCGCGTTTTTCCGGGGACGGCTTTACTGCCCCGGGAACGCCTGTGTCGATACAACTATCCGTGGCTTCGTGCCGCAGGTCAAGAATAAAGCCCCGTTATTTTGGATTCTTCCCCATGCCTTCACCAAAAGCCTTGATCTTGCGAGCGCCCGGCACCAATTGCGACGCCGAAGCCGCATTCGCCCTCGAATCGGCCGGGGCCAGCACCGAACGTGTCTACATCAATGCCCTGCGTGAGAATCCTTCCAAACTCCACGATTCGCAGATTCTGATCCTTCCGGGTGGCTTCAGCTACGGCGACGACGTGGCCGCTGGGAAAATTCTCGCCAGTCAGCTCGAACATTTCCTCGCCGATGCCATCCGCGAGTTCCGGGATGCTGGCAAACTGATCTTGGGCATCTGCAACGGTTTCCAAGTGCTGCTCAAAGCGGGATTGTTGATTCAGCCAGACGACGATGGCGCCCTCGCCACGCTGGCTCACAACGAACCCCGGCAGTTCACCGACCGGTGGGTGCATCTGAAGGTGACCTCGAACAAGTCGCCGTTTTTGAAGGGGATCGACCGGCTTTACGTGCCGATCGCTCATGGAGAGGGGAACTTCACCTGCCGGAAAGAATGGATCTTGCAGGGATTGAATCAGACCGATCAAATTGTGCTCCGGTACACTGATGCATTGGGGAACGCGACGGGGTATCCGCATAATCCAAACGGTTCGCAAGGGAACATTGCCGGGGTTTGTGATGCCAGCGGCCAGGTTCTGGGCCTGATGCCCCACCCGGAACGCCACATTCTGCCAACGCAGCATCCCCACTGGACGCGCAGCGGCCTGAAAGCGGAAGGGGAAGGTTTGCAGCTATTCCGCAATGCCGTGGATTACTTCGCGGTTTGAGTGTGTTCAACTGGTGTTCCGGCTCGCGGTAATTTGCTCGGCAGTGACTGCGAAGATCGTCGGCGTACCAACACGCGACCCTACCAACGTGTCGCAACCGTTCGCAAAGGTTTTTCGTGCAGCGTCCATTTCGGCACTATGGTAAACGACAGTCTGCAATGTTTCTTGGCTGAGTTGTTCCGGAGCCAGTGTGAGGGCAGCCGTGAAATAGTGTTCCCGTTCAAGGGGGAATAGCAACGCTTTTCCAGAATCCGAATACACCCAGTAGAAATTGGGAAACTGATCCACGCCCATCTGCTTCAGAAGAATGAAACCCAACGCCATGGGAACGAAAAGCACCAGAAGTTGCGCGTCGACTTTGCCGACTCCTTCGTCCACTAACAGAACTACGACCTCATTGAGATCGGGCTGAACCGCGATGATCTCGATCACACGGAGAACTCTTGCCAAGGCCACCGCATGATCGGCTGGATACGGTGTCGGTGATTTGTGAAATCGTCGTGAAAAATAACGGAATACGCGCAAGGCCAACCAGATGTACACCGCAATGAAGGTGAGTAGCAGCAGGATCAGCCCTACGTGAATCACCGGGTTCATTGAAATTCCGCGAGACTATCGGTAGCGGTTCAGCTCTTTACGGGCGTTGCCTTGGATGCGTTCGAGTGCATCGCCGATCAGTGCTGCGTTCGGCTTGTTGCGGCCTTCGAGGTCGCTGCCTTTCTTGAACGACACTTGAGATTTACTCGTCTGGCCGAGTTCCCACTGGGACAGTCCGAGGTAGTACCAATACCGGGCGTCGGCGGCGTCGAGTTTCACGGCCGACTCCAGCGATGCCAGGGATTTGGAAAAGTCCCGGGCCTGATAGGCGATCACACCGGCGTTGTAATCGCGGGCCGCGCGATCTTGTGTCAGCACTTCGACGGGGGTGATCTGCACCGCACCACCCTGGCGCGCTTCCGCGATTTGCTGGCTGAAAGCCAACTGTTGGGCTGCCGATTCGGCCTTGGCTCGCTGGATCAGTGCCAACTTCTCGGCTTCGATTTCGGCGACCATTCTCTTGGCATCCACCGTGGCCTTTTCGACCGCCACGACCACCTTCGCATCAATTTCCTTCTTGATCGCTTCGGTCTCTTTCTTAGCCGCAATGACCTCGGTCTCGGCTTTCTTCTGGGCGCTGGCAACCATCTCTTCAGCCATCAGCTTCGCCGACTTCGCCTCGGTGTCGGCCAAAGTTTTAGCGGTTTCTGCCGACTTCAATGCCAACTGCGAGGCGTCGAGCTCCTTCTTGGCCGCCTGCAATGCCTCGGCCGCTTTTTTCGCGTCCGGAGCCATGCTCACAGTAGTCAACTTTTTCAGCACATCGGGAAGTTGAGCCAGTGCCGTTGGGGTGTCGAGCTTCTCGTCGAACAACTTGTTCGCTTTCAACTCTTTGATGATCGACCCAAGGCTCGCCTCGGCGGTGGTGAGCTTCTTTTGGGCCTCCACAACTTTGGCATCGGCACCGAGAGCCAGAGCGTTCGCGGCTTCGAGTTCTTTCGCAGCCTTGTCGGCCAGCCCCTGGGCCGCTTTCGCTTCCGTCTTCGCCGTTTCGGTGTTCGCCGATTCCGCTTTCAGATCGGCCGTCGCTTTCTTGGCGGCGCTTTCGGCCTTGGTCGCCATCGCCAAGGCCGATTTTAGTTGCTGCTGCGTCGCTTTCGCAGTCTCGCGTGATGCCGCGAGTTGATCATTGAGGTTCTTACGCTCCGATTCCGCCTTGCCGGCAGCTTGGGCAGCGACCCCGAGTTGGGCGCGGTTGTCTTCCAACATGGCCATGGCCGGCGCCGAGACTTGCAGACTCGCATCGGTCGGGGTTCGACTTGGGAGCACGTCGCCAAAATAGAGTCCTGCGAACGCCCCGGCCCCGACGACCAAGCCCATCGCCCCGCCACCGAGCCAACCGACGAGTCCGCCACCGCTCTTGGATGTTTTAGCGGGCAAAACGCGAGTGGTTTCGCGTTTGGACTTTCGTTTTGGCACAACGGTGGGTTCTTCATCGTCCTCGACTTCGAGGCGCTTCGGCGGTACCAGCACGGCCCCAGCCCCGGAAGTCCCGATCAAACCGCGTTTCGCCGTCGGCGTCGTCAAAGTTCCCGCGATGGCCACATCGTCCGCGAACGGATCGACATCGGCGTCTTCGTCGTAGGATGTCATCATCGACGATTGCACAGAATTCGACAGAGGCTGGGTCGCCCAATCGACCATCCCGCTCAGCTGCTCGCCATCGCCCGGCTTCGTCGGAGCAAATTCGACGGAATCCTCGTTCGGGATGTTTGGCAATTGCAAATTTGGAATCGAATGCAGTGAACTCTTTCTGAAGATGCTCGAGCCACCGTCTTCCGCGGTGAACAGCATGTTCTCGGTGGCATCGTCCGAGGAACCCAACGACAGCGCATCCAGTTCGATCCGCGAACTTTCCTGGCTCGAGGTCGCGCTGAAGATGCTCGACTGCGGCCCGGTCAGCCGCTCGGGATCCCGTTCCGGGTTCAGCAAATCGACGCCGGACGGGTCGAATTCCCTCGGATCGCCGAAGCTGATATCCGCGTCGGAACTGTCGGGGAAGATGTGCGAGCCGGACAACTGCACTTCGTCGAAGTTCGGCGTGTCGTCCAACTGGGGAATCCGATCGTACTCCCGAATCACTTCGCTTTCCGTGATCGAGTTCGTGATTTGTTGTTCTTGCCAATCCGTTTTGGGTGGGCGTGCGGCACCGGCGTCGAGGCCGGCGAACAGATCTTCGATGACGTGTGTTTTACCCAAATCGGTGTCGGACGGTGCGGAGAGATTCCCCGATGCCAATCGGGCCGCAGGAGGGATCGAATCGAACCACCCGGAACCGGGCGACGTCGGTACCACCGACTCGGCATGACCGAAGATCGACGATCCGCTATCAGTCGATCTTGGAACGGGGCCACCCAAATTCACCGACGAGTTTTCTCGGTAGCCGCGCCGCATGATCATCGACGGCGATTCGGGCAGGGGTTCGCCGAACATGCTCAGCGCATCGTCGTCCGCGCTCTCTTCCACTGGTAGCATTTCATTGAAGTCGAGCAGCTCCATCGGCTCTTCGGGGGGGTGCTTCGGAGCCGATTTGGGCACCGACCGCCGAAAGAGCTGGGAATCGTCGGCCGAAAGATCAGGATCGCTGGGATTCGTGGCGGCCATATGGCGTCTCCGGACGGTTCGCCCCGAATGGGGCCGGCATCGAAGTCAACACCCATAAGGTAACTGGTAAATGGGGTAAGTTCATGGTTCAAAGCGATTTTTTCTCCACTTTTCCGGTGATCGGGTCGGAAAAGTTCACTTTTTCTCAAGTTCCCACCCGGTTCGTCGCGTCATCCTGTTTGTCGCGCAGGCTTTGCTAGGCTTTTGTGCGATTCCCAGTCCCGTGCGGGAAACAAGTACCAATTCTCGTGTGTCCACAAGCGATTTCGGATATTTCTCAAAATTGGTACTGGGTTTGCACTATTGGATATGTCGTTCGACTTTCCCATGTCATTCGCGTGCCTTATGCCAACACTTGCCGGCTGGCCTACTTCTGGAATCGGCACGTTGCCTAGCTTCGTGGCCTCAGCCGAATTCGATGTGATCGAACTCCCAATTTTATTGCCCGAATGGCAAGTGACCGCCCTTGAGGCAGCTGCCCACGAACGCGGGATGACCATCGGCCAACTCCTTCGCCGCTTATTTGCGGATCTCTTCGCAGATCAACGTCCCCACACGGTTTAAGGTTGGGGTTTCCACATCCACGCTCGACAATCGTCTCGCGGCTCATCAAAACGCATTCTAAGCTATCGGGCCACCTTTTCCATCTGGAGAGACCCCGATGTTCCGCATCGCGTTGCTCGGTTTGCTTGTAAGTACCTTAACACTGACGGCCGTTGATGTTCCGAAGCCTGTTGGCAAGGCGAAAGAGGCTGGGCAAATCGACCCCAAGCAGTTCAAAGCAATCTGTGAGACTGCGGATGTGATCGTGGTCGGGAAGACATTTGCAATTCTGACCGGGGAACTCGATTCCGAACCGCCGACGCCGGTCTACACGGTGGCGAAAATGGAAACTAAAGGGATGAAAATTCTGAAGGGGCGCGAAAAAGTCGGTGCTCGACCGGAGAGCAAGATCGCAGACGCCTTCGAGGAACTGTCGCAGCCCGCCGAAGCCTATATGACCAAAACGGCTATCGTGGCCTTCAAGTGGGAAGGCAAGACCCCGAAACTCCTTATGCTGAGCGTGCTCAACCCGACCGATCTGGCGTTGATCATCGAGAAGTACCCGGAAGCGAAGTAACGGATCTGTGATTCACACGAAAAAAGCCACCGGGATCAACCCGGTGGCTTTTCGACATTTCGAGGGCCAATTATTTGCAAGGATCGCAGCCGGTGCTGCACGCGGCGACCGGGGCACAGGGGTCGCAACCCATGCGGCCACGGAATACCCGGCTGAGCAGATCGCGGAGCGGCTGAGGACGGCTCCCGTCGCACATCAGGTTGGCCAGGCCGCAAGCGGTCGAGCCGCTGTTGGCTTTGGCGCCACAGCCGTTGTCGCAACCATTCGAGCAGGCTTCGGCACAGACGGTGCGTGGGGTGCGAACCGTCACGCAGACCGGCACTTGCACGGCCACTTTCTTGCTGACACAGACCGGCACCATCTCCGTCACGCAAGTGGCCACTTTGACCGTCTTCGTGCAGGGCACTTGTTTGGTCACGCAGACCGGAACCTTTTTCGTGATGACGGTCGGAACCATCGTCGTCACGCACTGGGGAACCTTCTTCGTCAGTGTTTCTTGAACCATCCGGGTGGTGGTGACGGGCACTTGCTTCGTCACGGCGGTCGGCACCATCCGGGTCACTTTCGTCGGCACGATCTTCTTGATCGTTTCGGACACCTGACGCTGTTGCGTGTAGGCCACCCGACGCATTTGAGTTTCTTGGACGGTTTGCATCTTGTTCACCGTCACGCTGCGGTTGCCCTTCAAACCCTCGACGAACACGCGTCCGGCGGCGGGGCGGTCGTAGTTGGCCGAACCGGCCTTCATCGAGCTACCGGCGTTGGAACCGAGGAGGTTACCGCAGCCGTCGGCACCGGCGGTCGGGCTGCCACCGCAACCGTTGGCGTCGGCGTAAGCCCCTTGGGCCACCCGCTTGACACTCTTGGCCACGCGGTGGGTTTCCGTCGAAGTCACGTTGCGGGTCACTTGAGTCGCCACTTTTTCGACAACGTTTTCCTTCACCATCCGCGTCGTGGTGACGGGCACGGTTTCCAGGATTCGTTCGCTGACTTTGCGGCACACCGTCGTCGGTACTTTCTCGGTCACGGTCTTCTTCACGGTGGTGGTCACGGGCACTTGCTCGGTGATCGTCGTCATCTTGGTCACGCTGCGGGTCTTCGTTTCCGAAGGTTCGCGAACCAGGCTCAGGCGGGTGCCGCACGATTTCTGCACGCTGCAGCAGGTGCAAGGATCGTAGCTGGATTCGTACTGGGGAACGCGGGCCAAACGCAGGCCACCGGCAACGCAATACGATTCACAAGTCGTGGTGGGCACTTGCTTGCTGACGCACTTCATCACGGTGACCGGCTCGCAGATCGTCTTGATCACGTCGACCATGACGGTCTCGGTGACATCCCGGGTGACGCTCTTGCAAACTTGCTTGTTCACCGTCTCGGTGACGGGCTTGCAGACCGTTTTCACGACGTCCCGCATCACCGTTTCGCAGACCGGCTTGCAAACTTGCACTTGCACGTCCGAATAAATGGTCTCGCAGACCGGCCGGCAGACGGTGAAGCACTCGTTGCGGGTTTCTGGAACGCAGATCTGCTTGCTCACGCAAGTCGGCACTTCGCGGTAAAGCGTTTCGCAGACGGTCTTGCAGACCGTGTACGAGCAATCTTTGTTCACGATCTCGCACACCGGCTTGTTCACCATTTCGGTGACGCAATTCATGTGGGTTTCGGTGACTGGTTTGCACACGGTGTACGACACATCTTTGTAAACGGTAGTGGTCACGGGGCGGTTGACCGTTTCGGTGACGCACTGCATTTGCGTCTCGGTGACGCTCCGCATCGTCGTTTGCACTTCGTCGCGGTAGACCGTCCGGGTGACCGGTTTCATCACGGTTTCGCGGACTGTTTCGTAACGAGTTTGCATGCGGGTTTCGGTGGTCGTGTCGTACACCACTCGGCCACCCGGCGCACAAGCCGCGGAGCCGGAGGCCCCGGCCGCCACATATGTGTTGCAGCCGCAATGTGCGGCGCGAACGGTCGTACCCGTCCACCCGAGAAGCGCGACGACTGCCGCGGCCAAGGGAACGCCCAATCGCATCCTCATGATGGTCTCCTCATCGGGGCGAGTCACCACGCCGAATCTCGGCGCCCTGGCGTTTCCTAACGCGTGGGGAGTTGGTGAACCGACCCTGTTCTTGAAAATCGATCGCGTGCCCGAGGTTCCGGTGAGCCTGCGGTTATCGCGTCCGGGTAGATATCGACTCGACCGCTTCGGGGGCGTACTCGCCAAACGACTCTTCGGCAGAATCGGTCGGTCGGAATGTCCGAGCGATGCGCGAATAGCGGCCGTGCGCTGTGGGGCGGTTGTGCCGGCGAAAACAGGGGGCGAAGGTGGGAACACCAAATGCAGGAAGGCGCAAGTTGCAAACGTGAGTGAAAATTAGAGATCGGGAACCGAGTCCCGAATGATGGCCCGGACGACTGGAACAGAGCGGGTTCAAAGAATTCCGCTTGACAGGCGGGTAGAAAAACGTGAATTGTGGAGAGCTACCGAACTGCGGCTCCGTTTATTCACCATTGAGTTGGCCCGCGTTCGGCAGCCCCCGAGGTGACGATCCCATGCACCACATTTCTTGCGACTATTGCGGACACGAGCTGGGCTCGCCCACCGACCCGCACTACACCCTCCGCATGGAAGCCCGGCTCGTTTGCGACGACGCCTCGGCATTGAACGACGATACCCGCGACGATCACGAACCGCTCGACCCCGTCGACGCCATGGAAGACTGGCTCTCGGAAGCCGAAATCACCCTCGATGAGACGACCCCGCTCGACAAAATTTACGACCTCTGCTCCGACTGTTACCGCCGAATCCAGGCCGACCCACTGGGTTTGGATCGGGCCCGTCGCTTCCAACTCAACGATCAGTGAACGATCATTCCCCTTTGGCCAGTCGCTTGAATTCCGGGGCGTCGCTAATCGCTCGGAATTCGCGATCTTTCGAGAGAATCGTCCGGTCAACCCCGGCCTTCACCGCCACGGTGACCAAGTCCAGAGCACGAGCGCGGTAAACCGGTTCGTGCTCGGACAGCCGAGCGTAGATCGCGGCCACCTGATAGACGACTTGGAAGCCGGCGTCCTGAACCAAAGCCTCTTTTCCGTCGGCTTTCGCGGCATCCCAGTTCTGCAATCGAGCATGGAGCATCCCACGTCCGGCGAGCGCCAGGGCGTTCTCGGGCGCGAGTTCGACCAGCCGGTTCAACGTAGTCATGCATTCGTCGAATTTCTCTAACTGCTTCAACACATACACTTTGTTGAGCAACGCATGAATCGACGTCGGTTCCAGTATCAACGCACGATTAAGGTCGGCCAACGCACTGGTTAAGTCCGTGGAGAATCGGGCACGAGCGCGAATCACCCAGTCGACCGCTTCGGTCGGCTCTTGGCCGAGTGCCGCGTCGAGATCGATTTTCGCGGAAATCGTGTCGCCCGCTTGGGTGTGCAATTCAGAACGCAGGAACAGAATTTTGGTCTCGGCCACTCCCAGCCGGAGCGCTTCTTCTAGATCCCGGAGACCGTCTGCCGGGTGATTCTTCATCTGGTAAGCCCGTGCTCGCTGCCAGTACAGTTCCGGGTATTCGGGGGTGATTTCGGCGGCTTTGTTCAGGTCTTCCATCGCCGCGTCGGCATCGCCGAGTTGCAGGCTAACCAAACCGCGGTTGTAGTACGCGAAGGCGACTTCGGGCCAGATGGCGATGGCGGCGGTGTAACTCCCGCGGGCATCGATA
>JANXWE010000119.1 GCA_025351325.1 Fimbriiglobus sp. | reverse complement strand
AGTTCGTCCAGGTCGGCGAATCCTTCGTTGTCCAAGGCGACGCCGAACTGGAGCGGCTGGTGCCGCAGGGCGAACGCCAGCACTCGGATGATCCGAGCCGGTTCTGTTTCGAGAGGCATGGTCGGCCTTTCGGGGAGTGGTCAGTGAAGATCGAATCGTTCCGGCTCGAAGGGGAGGATGCGGCCGAAGTCCTGTGCGCATCGCTCCAGAGCCCGGAGAGCCTCTCGCCAGTAGCCTTGGCGGATCAAGGTTTGGACCGAGCGGGCGTCGTCGTCCCCGAGCAGCGCCCAGAACCCTACGCGGCGACCCCGCCCGACGAACCGTTCGATCGCGAGCAGAGTCTCGTCCCGCTCCGGTTGCAAGATCGTGAGTCCGTTGGGGCCGGCGATTCCGACGTAGGCTTTGGGCATGTCCAATCCTTACCACGGCTCGCGGCGGGAACTCAACCACCGAAGACGGAGAACATGGCCGTTCGGCGTTGATCCGGGAACAGGTGCCGGTATCGCTTTTGCATCTCCACGGTCGTGTGCCCCATCAACTCGTCGATGATCCGCTGGTCAACGCCCGCCGCCGCGAGGTTCGAAGCGAACGAGTGCCGGAAGGCGTGGTAGCCGCGGAGAACATGCCACTTCGAACCTTTGACCGCCGTGCGGAATGCTTTCCAAGTCTGGCCGTCGGTGAGGGTGCGGCTCGTCTCCGACGCGAAAGCGGTCGTCCCGCCGGGGTGACCGTCTTTGAAGTAAGCCCGCATTGTTGCCTCCACGCGGGGAGTCATGTCGACGGTGCGAAACGTCTCCCGATCCCGGCTCCGCTTTTTCTCGCGGAGCAGGACTTGCTTCGCGTCGAAATCGAAGTCCTCGACCCGCGCCCGGAAGAGTTCGCTCCGCCGGGCTCCCGTGTAAGCGGCGGCGACGAGGAAGGGGTACAACCAGCGGGCGTTCGATTTCTTTTGCACGTGGACGAGCACTTCGGACACTTGGGCGGGATCGAGGAAGAGTCCGTCCCAAAGTTCCCGGATCCGTTTGGGGTCGAGTTCCCCGCGGGCCAAGATCGCTTGGATCTGGTCGTAAGTCCGGAACGGCTCCGCGTGCTTCTCTTTGGGAAAGACCAGATCGACTGCCGGGAATCGGATCGAGACTCGACCCTGCCGATGGGCCCAGTTCCATACGAAGCGGAGCGTCGCCACAGCCTTCTTCACCGTCGTCGGCTTCAACGGCTCGCCGCGATGCTTCTCACCGCTCCTCGTATCTACGAACTTTTGGATCGACGCCGCAGTTATCCCGCCGACGACGGTGTCCCCGCCGAGGATGCGGGCGACGTGGTTCATGTGGACGTCTTCCATCTTCCTCGTGATGGCCTCCTTGGCTCCCGCCGTGAACTCCGCTTTGTAGAGCGAGAAAAGTTCGGAGAGCCGCACGGGCCGGACGAGTTCGACCGGTTTCTGGAGTTTGCCATCGGTGAGGAGGAAAAGGCCGACATCGGCCCCATCTGGGACCGTGAGGCGCCCGCGCTCGACGAGCCGCAGGTTCTCTTCGATGCGGCCGAGACACGCCTCGGCTTCTTTGATGTCGGCCGTCTTCAGGATCGCGAAGATTCTTTGGTCTTGGAATCGGAAGACGACTCGGAATCGCTTGCCCCGCCGTTCGAGCCACGCCATGTTGCACCCCCGACGAATTGTTCGGGTGGGGACAAGCGACGCAATCCCAACGCAGGATCGACGCTGCCCCCTATTTGCCACCCAGCGGGGATGTGGGAACGAAAAAGGCTTTCCGGGGAGCACCCTGAAAGCCTGGAATTCAAGGGGTTTTCGGCGAATCGACGTGTGAAAAAACAGCGGAGAGGGAGGGATTCGAACCCTCGTTACCCTTTCGGGTAAATTAGTTTTCGAGACTAACGCGATCGACCACTCCGCCACCTCTCCTCATAATAGTGTAGGGGAGATTGCTGTTGCGTGAAGGGGGGGGTTGAGCAAACGCTTTGCAAGGGGCGACAAACTACTACCGGCGCCGGACGGTTCGGAACGATTGCCCGGCCCGTTTTGTGACATTTTACCAATCACATTGACGGCCACCGCATGGGGTCTCGGCCGGAAGGTGCAGTTCCGATTTGTAGGCAGCGCGTGGGTGCCTGTACCGCATTGACCAGAACGCACTTCAGATAAATTTCGCCGCCAAGTAGCCCGTGCTCCAGGCGCTCTGGAAGTTGTAGCCGCCAATCCAGCCGTCGAGATCGAGGACTTCCCCGGCGAAGTAGAGGCCGGGCTGGAGCTTGCTTTGCATGGTGCGGGAGTCCACTTCATCCAAGCTCACGCCGCCGGCGGTCACTTCGGCCTTCTCGAAGCCGAGGGTGCCCCGCAACGGCACTCGCAGGCGCTTGGCCATGGCCGCGAGCTTCTGGCGGTCGGGTTTGCTGAGTGCGGCCGCTTTTCGATCCGCAGGCATTTCGGCCTGGGCCAGCAAGGTATCGCAGATGCGGCGCGGCATCCGCTCGGCCATCACCCCCGCGAGTTGCTTTTTGCCCTGGGCGAGGGTTTCGGTCTTCAGGAACTCGTCGAAGCCCGCTTCGGTTTCCCCGGGCAAAAAGTCCATCTCGAGGCTCAACCGATTCGGCGTCGCATGGCCACTGACCGCGCGGCTGACATCGAGCGGAGCCGGGCCGGTGAGTCCGAAGTGGGCGAACAGTAATGATCCTTTGCGCGACGCCAGAAGCTTATTCTCGGAGTCGTACACTTTCAACCCGGCGCTCGGGACCGTGATCCCTTTCAACTCGGGCACCCAACTCGCGTTCATCGTGAGGGGGACGAGCGCCGGCGTGGTCGCGGTGATGGTGTGGCCGAACTGCTTGGCAAAACCGTATCCGTCGCCGGTGGTACCGCAACCCGGGTAGGACAGTCCGCCCGTGGTGATGAGCAGGTGCTCGCAGCTGATTTGCCGGGTGCCAGTGGAAACGCGGAAGCCGCCCTCGGGAATCTTTTCCACGGCGAGCGCCGGTTCGCCGAGCGCGAGTTTGGCCCGACTGCGATCCAGTCGACGGAGGATGGCGTCAAGAACATCGACGGCGCGATTGCTGACGGGGAAGATTTTGCCGGTCTCTTCGACTTTGGTTTCGACGCCCTCGCCATGGAAGAATGCGAGAACGTCCTTCGGGCTGAACGAAGCCAGCGCCGAATGGAGGAAGCGACCGTTGGGGCCGAAGGCATCGATGATGCCGCGGATTTCGCAATCGTGGGTGATGTTGCAGCGGGTGCCGCCGGACATCAGGATTTTCACCCCGGCTTTGCGTCCCTTTTCGAGGAGCAGCACGCGCCGGCCCCGCTCCGCCGCGAAGATCGCAGCAAATAACCCGGCGGCACCGGCGCCGATCACAATCGCGTCCCAGTCGTGTATCATGGGGTCATTGTAGAAATGCACCGCTCCCGACTGTCGGCATTCGGCCAAATCATTCACTATGATTCCACGTGAAATTCTCCACCTCAACAGCCGTCATCTGGGCCGATCCATCCAACTGTTCGAGGAAGTGCCGAGCACCAACGACCTCGCGGCGAGTTTCGCACACGATCCGGACGCCGCCGGAACCGTCTACGTCGCCGAGCATCAGACGAACGGTCGGGGGCAGTACGGACGGCTCTGGCAGGCCCGTCCGGGCAGTTCGCTGCTCTTGTCGGTTCTGCTGTTCCCGCCTGCCGAGTTGCGTCGGCCGGTGATCCTCACCGCTTGGGCGGCCGTCGGCATCGCGCAGGCCATCCTCGAACTCACCGGCGCCGAGGCCCGCATCAAGTGGCCCAACGACCTGCTGATCGGCGGTAAAAAAGTCTGTGGGATTCTGATCGAGCAATCGGGTGGCGTAGTCTTAGGCTTCGGGTTGAATCGGAGCCAAACTGCGGAAGATTTCGCTGCCGTGGGTCTGCCGGATGCCACTTCGCTGGGGATGATTTCGGGAACCAACCCCGACGCGATCACCGTGTTGAAGACCGTCGTTCAGCACCTCGATGCCGGCTACGACCGCTTGCTGTCCGGTGAACGGATTACCCCCGAAAGCCAGTGGAAACAGCGGATCGGCCTCATCGGTCGCCAGGTGCGGATCGACCTCGCCGATGGCGGCCAACGCGTCGGTCGCCTCCGCGACATGAGTTTCGATGGGCTTGAACTCGAAACCGGCGAGCACGCCATTGAGGTGATCCTGCCCGAGCTGATTCGAGGTTTAAGTGCGAATTTTTGAACCGCGGAGACGCGGAGTCGCGGAGGAAGGCAAAAGACAGAAAACGAAACAGGGTGGGGCGACTTGCCTGGCCATAAGCCCCGCCCTGTTTCGTTTTCTGATGGTTTCCTCCGCGTCTCCGCGCCTCTGCGTTTCAGTTGTTTTGGGTTTGAACCGCGGAGACGCGGTTAAATCGTTTTCAGATCACAGTTCAATTGTGCACCGGCGCAGACAAGCCCGGGAGATTTGCTAATCTAGCCAGCTCGACAAGGATTGTACCCGAGGCTCAACCATGGATCGGACGCCCGAGCCACTTCATACGAGTGTCGATGTCCTGCCGCCGGTCGCGGAAAAGACCGTGTTCACCCTGCAAATCGTCGGTCTGGTGGCCTGCGGATTCACGGTGATTCCGGCGATCTTCGGCGGTGTGC
This sequence comes from Fimbriiglobus sp., assembly GCA_025351325.1. Lineage (GTDB taxonomy): Bacteria > Planctomycetota > Planctomycetia > Gemmatales > Gemmataceae > JALHQU01. The sequence continues at coordinate 55,554 of JANXWE010000119.1, read as the reverse complement.
CACCGGGCCTACTCTCCAGCGGCTGCCTGCTTTCGCTGGCGATTGGCATCTTGTGCGCCGGTTACGGTCTCTCGCTTCGACCCGACGACTGGCGGGCGTGGGAACTCTGTGCGCTGGCATTTCTGCTGGCCAACTGGGGCTTTCCGTCACATTGGGATTCGGCCGCGATGGTCTGCCGGGTACTCACGGGGGTGTGTGCTCTGGGCGGTTTTCTGGCGTGGGTGCCCGTGGTCGTTCGCTGCATGGCGCTGTCGATTTTAGTCCTGTTTCACTTCGGGGCGATCCTAACCGCGACGACGTGGCCCAGCCCGGCCCCGTGGCTGACGACGCAAGCCGCCCAGCGCATTTACATGCCGTATTACAAGTTCATGTATCTCAGCAATGCCTACCATTTTTACAGTCCGGAACCCGGCCCAGCGAGTTTGATTTTCGGCCTGGTGACCTACGAACTCGACGAGATCGATCCGAAAACGAACAAGAAACGGGTGGAATCGGCCTGGATCGATCTGCCCAACCGGGGGAGCCAGTTCAAGGACCCACTCGGGCAGACGTATCAACGGCGGCTGTCGATTTCGGAGTTGGTGGCGTCGTCGTCGCCGAGCAATTTCACCCCGGACAACTTCGAGAAGAACGACGCGGCGAACCGGCGCAAGCGGGTGGCCGTGAACGTCGACGCGCCGAGCAGCCGCATTCCCCTGAGCGACAAGTACGATCCCATCGCGTCGCAGTACCGGGTGCCGACCAGCATTGTGTCGCGTCACTTGTTGCCGTCGTATGCCCGGCACATCGCCGCCGAGTATTCGACCCCCGAGCGGCGGGTGATTTCGGTGAAATTGTTGCGTGTGGAACACCGGGTGATTCCGCCGGCGGAGTTTCTGCACCAGACCGATCCCGACACCGGCTTGAAGCGTGAGGACGGCGACAGCCCGTACAACCCGACGACGTACCGGCCTTATTACCTGGGCGAGTACAACGCCGGCGGGGAGCTGATGAACCCGACCGACCCGATGCTGTACTGGTTGTTGCCGATTGTGCAGCGGTCGACTCCGAATGCTCAGGGACGCTATTTCGATGACTACATGTCGCTGTATTTGAAGTACGAATTCCCATGGACGGGCGGAGTCAAAGGAGCACCATGACGGTACCACAGTCGAGCGCCTCGTACTGGCAACGCTGGTCGAACTTCTGGTTCGCCCCGACCGATCCGAGCACGATGGCGTTCATCCGCATCGTGGCCGGGTTGCTGGTGGTCTACATCCACCTGTGCTACACCTACGACCTGCATTCATTTTTCGGCAAGAGCGCTTGGTACGACCTCGAGACGGCCAACCGCGAACGCCGGGAAGCGCCGACGCGATCACCATCGCTCGATTGGGAGTGGAATGATCGGATCAAGTCCGCCGCTCTGCCGGAAGAGCCGCACCGCCGCAACGCCGTGATGGGTTGGCTGCGGGCCTTACCGCGAGACAAGGCCGAACTGCGCAAGAAACTCCGGCTGCTCGATGCCCGCGGTGCGATGAGTGACAACCAAGGCAACGGTTACAGCGAAGAGACGATCCGCACGTCCGCGGCCTATTTGTTCACGCTCGGGCCAGATCCGGCGGTTCGGAAAGGGCGGTTGGACGCGCTGGTCAAGAAATCGCTGCGCGATGAAAAAGAGCAATTCCCCGAAGCGCTCGACCTGGGCCTCGAACAGGAACGCACGGTCTTGGCCCGCGATCTCGAAGGGCTGGGGAGTACGTTGCCCGGCACCATGACGACAGCGGTGGACGACCGGCGGTACATCACGAATTACCTGTTGGAACTCGCCCCGGTGCTCCGCGACAACTTGGTGAAGTTCGTCCGCGACTTACCGGCCGACGACGCCGAGCGCCTCGAAGCCATCGAGTATCTCGGCTATTGGAATTACGACAAGCGCAAAGCGAACCAAATCGGCCATCCGACCTTTTCGTTCTGGTTCCACGTCACCGACCCTACCGAGATGGCGTTGGCCCACGCTGCGGTGCTGGTCATCCTGTTGATGTTCACATTCGGTCTGTTCACCCGGGTCACGGCGATCCTCACGTGGTTTGCCGCCGCATCGTATTTGCACCGCAACCAGCAAGTGCTCTTCGGCCAAGACACCATGATGAACATCCTGCTCATCTATTTGATGATCGCCAACTGCGGGGCCACCTTCTCCCTCGACCGGCTCATCAACCGCTACCGGGCCGCCCGTGCCAGCCTCGGCCGGTCGGGCACCATCGACAGTGCCACGCAGCGCTACTTGGCCGTCGCCCCGCCATCGCCATCGTGCGGCTTCGCCCAGCGCTTGTTGCAGATTCACTTCTGCTTCATCTACGCCGCATCCGGGTTGGCGAAGCTCAAAGGGGACGCGTGGTGGAACCACACCGCGTACTGGGACACGCTGGTGAATCCGGAATTCACCATGATCCACTACGGGTGGTACCAAGACATGGTGCGGACCCTGGCGGCGTCGCGGCCGGTCTATTCCGTGATGGCGGCCGTCGGGGTGTACTTCACGCTGTTCACCGAAATCTCGCTGCCGTTCGTGATCTGGACGCGGCTGCGGCCGTACTGGATTATGCTCGGTTGTGGCTTGCACTTGGGCATTGGCGTCTTCATGGGCCTACTCGTCTTCAGCCTGCTGATGATGACCATGCTGGTGTCGTTTATGCCGGGGTCGATGATCCTGGCCCAGTTCACGGGGAGCCGTCCCACGCGGCGAATCACCTTCCGATTCAACTCCCGATCGCCGCAACAGAGCCGCGCAGCCGCGCTCCTCGTCGCGGCCGATCTCGCCGGTGCGGTCGATTGCCTCGATGTCGCCGCGACCGAGCCGGGCGCGATTCGACCCGTGAAGTGGAGCGTGCCCGGCCAACCCGATGCGACGGGTGTTGCCGCCGCCGACGCCGCCTTCGGAACCGTCGGGGTACTGAAGTGGATTCGCCCGTTGACGTATATCCCGGGCCTCGGGGCGAAATTGAAGGGGTTGATTGCTGGGACTTGAAGTTACTTTTTCGCCGGAGCGGGTGGTGGCGGTGGATTCGTCACCGTCACCCACAAATCGAGAATCGGCAACGTTTCCCACTCCGGAAGCTGGGCATGCACCACTCGGTTGAGCTTGGGTTCGGCCTTCACACTGCCAACGAGTCGGAACATCCCGGAGACGGGCTTGTCGGAGGTCAGCGTGATCGTGATGCTGTTCGGATCGGGCTTCGCCGGCGGGGTGATTTCAAACTTGATCCCGGCAGGCAACCCTTCAGCTACCACTTCCACTGCTTTCGCAAAACCAAATTTCCGCATGACCTTCACCGGGATCACCGTCGGCTTCCCCGGAACAATTGTGAAACGATCCGCAGCAACCGTCAACTCATAGTCGGGCACTTGCGGGGTCACTCGGAGCAAGAACCAATCGCGGACGCCACCACCGCCGCCATAGATGTCGTTCACGGTGATGGTGTATTCGCCATCGACCGGGGCGGTGAAGTTCGACGCGGTATCATCATCGGGCTTCTCTTGCTCGTTGTGATTGAACCGCCGGAACTTGCGATTTTCATCGGTACCCGAGACTTCGATCACCGGGTTCACCGACAATCCGAGCGACCGACTTTCGACTTCAATGCGGATCGCCTGATCCTTCTTCAACGGCAGCTTGAAAGTGGAAATTGCATTTTCCGTGGCCAGTCGTCCGCTGACCGAAAACGGCACTTGATACGGCACCGGCTTGCCTTCGGGTTCCCCGTGCACCGTGCTTGGAAAATCTTGAATCCGGACACGCAGCGGGTTGGCCAACTCCGGCGCGAACAGCGTCGCATGGCTGGAACCGGCTGGAATAATCGAATCTTTGAGCCGCAACCCTTTCGCCAAGTTCCAACCTTCGACGCGGACTCCGGATGCTTTCAATTGGGCCTCCGTCGCCGCCAGTGGCACCGCGAATTCCCCGTACGGCCCGGTGGTCAGCGTCAACCGGTAGACCGCCGCGTCGGAACCGTAGAAACGGATGCCGGAATCGGGGACTGACGGGAACGCGAACGCCCGCACGGTGTAAATGCCGTCTTTGAGGGCGGTGAACACAATTTGCGGATCGAGGCCGTGGTAATCGTGGTTTTCGACCATCACAAATCCGTCGGCGGCGACAATTTGCAGGATCGCATCGACCGGTGATTTCAGGGCCTGATGGGCTTCCAGCGAAGCGACGAGCGTTTGCCCCTTTTTGAGTGTCACCCCGTAGCAATCGACGTCGTGGTTTTTGTCGAACCGACCGTTGACGACCACATTGCCTTCGATCATTTGCGGCTTCTTGGCGTCGTTGTTCGGCTCCACCTCCTTCACATCGGGGAGCAAACCAACGATGAACGGCCGCAACCCGCTGACGCCTTCGTCGCTGTGGGAACGGAGCCAGTAAACCCCCGGCACGGCGTCCTTGGCCGCGGTGACGGTGAGCTTGCCTTTGTCTTTCCCGGCGACGACCGTGAGGGCTTTGTCACTGACCCAGAACTTCGGTGGCCACGGGTCAAACGACCCTCCCATCGTCACTTCGACCGAAGTGCCTCTCTGAGTACCAGCGGGATAGAGGTACGTGATGCCGGGCGGAGTGGCACGAACTGGAATCGAACAGAGTGCGATGAAACCGAGGCAAAACAGAATTCTGAACGGACTCACAAGAACTCCTTGGACGACCTGACGACCTTCCACCTGAAGGTATCAGAGATTCCGGGGGAGTGAGTTGGGTTTCTTGGATCGTTCCAGGGGTTGCGCTGCGCTTCACCCCTGGCTACCTTCGGTAACCCCGTTGGGGTCCAAGTTAAGCCCGATCCCGGTTTCCCGCGTTCACAACGGCGATGATCTCCTCCGCACTCATCCCACTGTTGAGCAATCCTATCTTCAGCGCGGTGTTTTGCTCGACCGTTCGGACTTTCATCCACACGTTCGCGAGCACGCAAACAATGGCACACACGATTCCGAGGGCAATAGCCAGTACTGGGACGATGTTGGCCGCAAACGATTCTTCAATTGACATAGTGTGCTCCACGTGAACGGGTTTCACGAATCGAAAAGTCATTCGTTCGAAATCAAATCTCATTTTTGCGGAGGTCGTCGAACGGCGAAATACCTTGCAAATCCGGTGAATTCGCGGAAAAAGCTGGAATTTGCGTATCTTAATAAGAATCTTATCTATTCCGAGTGAGTTTTCCCGATGTTCAAGATCGACTCCCAGGCGGCCATCGACCGGTTACTACGGTTCCTCGCGGTGCCTGGGATCACCGGGGAAGAAGGCAAAATCGCCAAGGAAATCGGGGAAAGTCTCAAGGCGGTCGGTGTGCCTCCGAAGTCGATCCATCACGACGATGCCAACACGCGGATTCCCGTGCCGACGCAGACCGGAAATCTCGTGGTGGTGCTCCCGGGCGTCGGTGCTTTGGCGAATGCCCCCCGACAATTGTTCATGACGCACTTGGACACGGTGCCGCTTTGCGCCGGCGCGAAACCGGTTCGCAAAGGCAAGAAAATCGTCAACGAGGCCGAGACCGCACTCGGTGGCGACAACCGCACCGGCTGTGCCGTCCTCGTGACGCTCGCCGCCGAACTCATTCAACAGCGGTTGCCGCATCCGCCGATCACGCTGCTGTTTACGGTGCGCGAGGAATCGGGCCTCTACGGGGCACGGCACCTCAACCCGGCGGAATTCGACGACGTTTCGATGGGCTTCAACTTCGACGGTCGCAGTGCCGGCGACGTGTTCATCGGGGCCGTCGGGGCCGACCGCTGGGAAGTCGAACTCTTCGGCAAGGCGTCGCACGCCGGGGTCGCTCCGGAGCGGGGCATTTCGGCGATGATGATCTTGGCGTACGCGATGACCGACATCAAAGCCAAGGGGTGGTGGGGCAAGATCAGCAAGGATGGCAAAGAAGGGGCGAGCAACATCGGCCCGGTCGGTGGCAAGCACGACAAAACGGCCGGCGATGCCACGAACGTCGTCACCGATTACGTGCTGGTGAAGGGCGAGAGCCGGAGCCACGACGCCCGATTCTTCAAAGCGATCTCGAACGCGTACAAGGACGCTTTCAGTGCCGCTCTCAAGAAAGTGCTCGATCACGAGGGCAAGCCGGGCAAGATGAAGTTCACGTCGCACACCGACTATTTCCCGTTCAAAATCTCCGAAAAGGCCCCCGTCGTCGCCAAAGCGAGTCGAGCCATCACGGCCATCGGACGGACGCCAAACATCCGCGTCGCCAACGGCGGCTTGGATGCCAACTGGATGGTCAAACACAACATCCCGACGGTCACGTTCGGCGCCGGGCAGAACGAAATCCACACGACCAAGGAGTGGGTCGACCTCGTCGAGTTCGAAGCCGGGTGCCAGTTGGCGTTGGCCCTCGCCACCGGGATGTAACGAGTTTGTATAGGCCGTGTGAATAAAGCATGGCGCCAAGCTGTCAGCGTATTACAATCTCATTGAAGATTATAACTCTGACAGGATAGCGAATATGTGGCGACAACTTATGATGACCTTGGGGGCGGTTGTATTGGGCACATCCACCGGTTTTGCGGCTGCCCCCAAGGCGGATGAAGTGGAAGCCGACGCGATCGCACGCATTGTGAAACTCGGCGGGTCAGCCAAAATCGACGAAAAGCTCGATGAAAATGCTCGCGTCGCTGTGAAACTCCCGACCGCAAATGATGCCGCGCTCCAGCAGTTGTGCAAATTGCCGAACATCGGGGCGGTTGAAATCCTCGACGCGACGAAATGCACCGAAGTGGGCTTCGCCAAATTGAAAGAACTGCCCGACCTACAAATGCTCGTTTTGGGCAAGTGTCCACTCACCGAAAAAGAAGCGAACGCGATTGGCACCCTGCGCACGCTCACGGTGCTCTTCATCGGGGAATCGAAACTCACGGATGTGGCACTCGCCCACTTCGCGAAGCTCGTGAATCTGAAGACCCTCGATGTGTCTGGTGCTGCTGCCATCACCGACAAATCGGCGTCCGTGCTCGTCGGCTTCAAGAAGCTCGAAGAACTGAATCTGTCGGGAACCAAGTTCGGCGACGTCGGCGTCACGGCTTTGAAAGACTTGGAGTTGCTCCGGGTTCTCCGCCTGAATCAATCCAATGTCACCCGCAAAGGGATCGACGCCATCGAAGCCGCTCGCGGTAAGGATCTGACCGTGAAATGGTGATGGATTTTCGGCCCATTATGGAAATGGCATGACGCGTCCTCGCACAGTCACCCCGGCCGACGTTTGGTTCGACCCCGTCTCCGAGGAGGCGCGCTACTTACCGGAAGGGCCGCGGGCCACCGGCGATTCGCTGGTCTGGGTGAACATCCAAACAGGCCCAAACGCGGGGTGTGGGCAGTTGTACCAGGCGGAACTCGATGACCCGCAAGCAGTGATCGTCCACGAATTGCCGGGTCGACCGGGGTTCGCATTGCCGACCGATCAACCCGGCAAGTGGCTGCTCGGCATCGATCACGTCGTGGGAATCTATGACACCGCCATTGGCCTCTGGCAACCGCTGGCGATGTTGCCAGACACGAATCCGCGGGTCATCATCAACGACGGGGAAATCCACCCGGACGGTACCGCGGTCATCTTCGGCACCAAAGACACGCAGTTCGCAGAACCCATTGCTAGCCTGTATCTGTTCACCCCCGCCGACAACCGGTTGACCGTACTGACCACCGGCCAAACTTGTTCCAACGGCAAAGTCTTCGCCGACAACGGTCGGACGCTCTACGACATCGATACGCCGCGGAAGGGGGTGACTCGGTACCAGTTCGACTTGGCGAAACGAACGCTCACGGAAGCTGGCGTCGCCCTCGATCTGCGCGGCCGGGAAGGTTTCCCCGATGGCATGTGCTCCGCCGGCGACGGTATCGTCGTCATTGCGATCTACAAGCCAGACTTCGCCGACGAGGGGGTTGCCGTGGCCTACGACCTACAAACGGGCAGGGCAATGGAAGGTTGGGTGACGCCCGGTTCCCCGCGAGTCACCTGCCCGTGCTTGGTGCAACGCCCCGACGGCGTCAAGTTGCTGCTGACCACGGCCACCGAAGGGATGCCGGCCGAGATGCGGGCGCTGTGCCCGAATGCCGGTGCCCTCTTTTTGGCCGAGACGACGTTCACCGCCGTCCCGCCCGTGGTGCTCCTGCGGCTCACTTCTTCGGCGTGAGCGCGAACGAGTCGAAGAATTGTTCCGTCTGTTCGGGGTTGCCGGCACCCTGGCCCGTCTTCACGACGATGAGCGTGTAGACCCGGTTGTCGGCGACCAAAACCCGTGCGACCATCCGCCCGGCGCCCATTTCGGATCCACCACATCGAGGTAGACCTTCTGAACCTCGACTTCCGGACGCGTGATCGTTTTGCGAGCCATCTTGGAGATCCATCAGGAGTTGCGGCAATTCCCCAACAGCAATGGCCGCACAGTCGCCCCCGACGCGCAAGGTCAACTCGCAAACCGTGTCGTACACCCCTCGCCAACCCTGACTTGCCCCGTTTGCCGGGGCGCTGCTATAACCCCAGCATGGATGATCCGCACGCGAACTTGACCCTGGCCCACAAACGCATCGCCCAGCTCGAATCGGCCCTGTCGCGCCGGACCGAGTTGCTCGAACAGCGCACGGCGGCACTCGCCAACATTCAAGCCGGCAAAGCCTTCCAGTTCGCCAACACCGTTGAGAAATTGATGACCCGGTTCTTTCCGCTCCACACCCGTCGGCGGGCGATGCTGCGCTCGTCGCTGAAGTTGGTCGGCGGTGCCGTCGGTTGGCTGCTGGGCAAGCGAGCCGCGCGAAACGGGCCGCCCCCCGAGCAGCGCTACCTCACGGAGTCGACGCCGCCGGACGAGTACCGTCGTTGGATCGCAAGGCACGAACCGAACAGCGCCCAATTGGAGAAACAGCGGGGATTCCGCTTCGCCACCGCGCCGAAGATCTCCGTCGTGGTTCCGGTCTTCAACCCGCCGGCCGAGTACTTGGATGCGATGGTGAAATCGGTGCGGGCACAAACGTACGCGAACTGGGAACTCTGCCTGGCCGATGCCAGCACGCTGCCGCACGTGAAGCCGCTGCTCGAAGCTTTCGCCAAGCAAGACGCGCGGATCAAACTGCAGATGCTCGAAAACAACCTCGGCATCGCCGGGAACAGCAATGCCGCCCTTGCACTCGCCACCGGCGACTTCGTCGCCTTGCTCGATCACGATGATCTGCTCGCCCCGTTCGCGCTGCATGAACTGGCGACCGCGATCTCGGCGAATCCGCAAGCCGAGTTCTTCTACAGCGACGAGGACAAACTGGACACCGCTGGCGTGCGGGTCGAACCGAATTTCAAACCCGATTGGTCGCCGGAAACGCTGCGGAGCCGGAATTACATCTGCCACTTGCTGATGCTGAAGCGGAGTTTGGTCGAACGCATCGGTTGCTTCCGGGCCGGGTTCGATGGCGCCCAAGATTACGACCTGGTTCTGCGGGCGAGCGAAGTGGCCCACCGCATCATCCACATCCCGCAGGTGCTGTACCACTGGCGGATGCACGCCGCGAGTACCGCCCTCAACAAGGGGAGCAAGAACTACGCCTACGACCACGGCAAGAACGCCATTGCAAAGCATCTGGCACGAGTCGGGGTCGACGCTTCGGTTCATGATGGCCCTTCGCTCGGCATGTACCATGTCGTGTACCATTTGCGGTCGCAACCGCTCGTGACGGTCATCATTCCGAACAAGGATCACGCGGACATCTTGGCCCGGTGCGTCGACAGTTTGGCGAAGGCCAGCTACGCGAATTACGAACTCATCGTGGTCGAGAATGGCAGCCAACTGCCCGAGACCCACGCCTATTACGCCGAGTTGAAGCGCGATCCGCGGGTGCGGATTCTCGAATGGACGAAGCCATTCAACTATGCCGCCGTGAACAACTTCGCGGCCCACGCGGCCCGGGGGGAACTGCTGCTGTTTCTGAATAACGACATCGAATCGATCAACCCGGATTGGCTCGAAGAGTTGGTGAAGCAAGCGGTGCAGCCGGGCGTCGGTGCGGTCGGGGCCAAGCTCTATTACGCCGACGACACCATCCAACATGCGGGGATCGTGGTCGGGATGGGCGGCGTCGCGGGCCACTCGCATTTGAACTACCCCCGGCGGGCACCGGGGCACATGCAGCGGTTGCAATATGCCCAGAATGTCGCGGCGGTGACCGGGGCGTGTCTGCTGATGCCCAAGTCGGTGTTCGACGAGATCGGCGGCTTCGACGAAGGCTTCGTACTCGCATTCAACGACGTCGATTTGTGCCTGCAAGTGCTGGCCAAGGGGTACCGCATCGTCTGGACGCCGGACGCCGAGTTGTACCATCTGGAATCGAAGACGCGCGGCCCGGAAGACACGGAGGAGAAGCAGAAACGCTTCAAAAGAGAGTACGACCTCTTCCACCTGAAATGGGGCGAGTTCCTGAAAGCGGGTGACCCTTACTACAGCCGGAATTTTCGCCTGGATCGCCCGGATTTTGCCTTGAACGCCGGATGAGTCCGTTCCCATGCACGAACCCTTCCGCATTGGCTTCTGGTGCGCCTATGGAAGCACCCTGTTGCCACACGACGGCATCGGCGTCTTCACGTACGAACTGATCGAGGCATTGCTGACGAATCATTCGGACGTGGAAGTCTGCATCGCCGTGCGTGCGGGTGATGTTCCCCTACTGAGCGCCTTCGCCGCGCGGCATCCCCTTCGACTGAACATCATCGGGAACGACCACCCGGACGCCGTGCGGGCCAAGGCGTTGGCGGATCGCAATCGTACATTCGCCGCACGCTATTCCCGTGCCACGGCCTTCCCGACGCGGTGGTTCACCCGGTTGCGAAACTGGGGGCGCGGTTTGCGGCAACGGCCCCTCACGCCGGGGCTGGTGGCGACGGTGGCGGTCGCCGGGCCGGTGCTTGTACTGGCCAAATTGCTCGGGTTGATATTCTGGCCGTTCCGCAAACAGCACCGCACTTGGGTGACACAAGCCGAAGCCCCACTATTCCTTCCGTTCGATGCGTTCACGCCGACCGATTTTGAACTGAAGCAGATGCAGCCCCAATTGCTGGCGCAGGCCGCCGGATGCGCGGTCTGGGTCTACCCGTACCTCGGGGTACTCCAAGAGATCCGCAGCCATCCGTCGGTGCTGTTCATCCACGATCTCGTCTTCTCGCGCTTCCCGGAATACTTCGGGCAGGCCAATGTCGACGCACTCGAATTTGTCCTTAGGCACCGCTGCGACGAGGCGACACTCTTCGGCTGCATGTCCGAGTTCATCCGCACGAACGACCTGATCGGCATGCTGAAGATATCGCCGGAGCGAATCCGGATGATTCGCCCGGCGGTGCCCCGCGATTGCTGGCCGAGCGGTGAACCGGTTCCGGAAGAACCGCGTCGCATTCCGACCCGCTACTTCTTTTTTCCGGGGGGCATCCGCGGGTATAAGAATCACGCTGGATTGGTCGCGGGGTTGGCCGAATTGGAGCGGCTGGGGATCGTCGCCGATTTGGTCTTCACCGCCGCAACGCGGGCATCGGCCCCGGCAGATCTCAAGGAATTGATCCGGGCGTCGGGGTTGCAAGGGCGAGTGCATTTCCTCGGCACCGTTTCACGGGACGAATTGAAAACGCTTTACCGCCAAGCCGTCGCCACCGTCGTGCCATCGCTCTACGAACAGGGGTCGTTCCCGATCTACGAAGCGGTGCTGCTTGGTTGCCCCGTCGCCTGTTCGGACATCCCCGCGCTGCGGGAACAGTGCGCCGGTTTCGGCGACGCCATGCTCTACTTCGACCCACACGACCCGGTTGCCATCGCCGGGGCGATGCGAACTCTTTGGCAGGAGCGCGACGGTTACGCCGCGAGGCAGTTCGACGCCGCCCAACGTGTTTGGCCGAAGTCCTGGGACGAAATCGCCGCGAAGTGGTTAGCCGTATTCCGCGAAGCAGTGGAGTTGCACCGGAGTCGGGAATCTTCGCGCATGTGAAGGCAATCCGTCGCTACCGCTGATCCCGCCCTGGTAGGATAGCTCATCTTGTTGTCCGCTAACCGGAGTCGCCATATGTTTAGATTCTTCGTCTTATTCGCCTTGCTGATGTGCGTGTCCGAGCGAGTCAAAGCGCGAGCTCCTGCCCCGAAGCCAAAGACCATGGAAGCGTCGACAATCGCGGCTTACAAAGCGATGGGCGCCAGCTACGGAACTCTGGTGACCGAATCGAACGGTGGAATCACTTGCACGAATATTGGTTCGGAATTCAGGCCGGGCGGAGTGCCCGTTTTTCAATTGCAGCGATACGACGGGGAGGAATTGCCAGAGGCGGGCGTACCGTTTGGTATCGATATGAGTCGGGCGAAAATAAGCGCGGGCACGCTCGACAAGTTGGCCGAATCGAAGAATTTGGTTTGCCTATTCCTTTCTCCTCAACAGTGCGAACCGGACGCATTAAAATCCTTGGCGCAATCGAAAAGCCTCAAACACTTGATCTGCCCTTCGCAAGGCCTCACCGACGCCGGCGTCAAAGCAATCTCCGGCTTGCCGTTTTTGGAAACGCTGGCAATCGGTAGCAATGCCGACAACCGGCCGATTACCGGCGAGGGTTTCAAGGAACTCGCCGAGCTCAAAAACCTGCGCACGCTCATATTGTCGGGTACCGAGTTCAGCGACGCCGACGCCTGGGTGCTGTCCCGACTTCCCAAATTGGTGATGCTGGAACTCGGTCAGACCAAGTTCACGGACGAAGGTATGAAAGCGGTAGCGGAATTGCGAAAGCTCGAAAAACTCGGCCTGTCGTACACGGCCATAACCGATGAGGGCTTCAAACGACTCCGCGAATTCAAAAGCCTCGATTGCCTCGCCCTCGGCTCGACGAAAATCACAGACGCGGGCTTGTCGCAACTCCGGGAGTTTCCGGAGTTGACGAATCTGGATTTGAGCCGGACCGCGATGACGGACGATTCCATGCGGAATCTCGCCGGGTTAAAACGATTGCGGAGACTGGTTCTGTCGCACACGCGGGTGACCGCGAAGAACTTGAAGGAGTTGAATTCGCTGGAGACGCTCGTTTCGTTGAGTCTCGAAGACCTGCAACTCAAGGATGCGGATTGGAAAGAGTTGAAAGGCTTGACGGACTTGCGGCTCTTGAGTTTGCACGGCGCCACCGTCGATAACGCTGGACTTGCCGATCTCAAAAGCTTTTCGAAACTCGACAACCTCTTTTTATCTCACACCGGTGTGGACAACGAAAGTTTGAAGTTCCTCCATGGCATCAAATCGCTCCGCCGCATTGCAATCTACGGATCTAAAGTGACTCCGGACGGAATCGAACAACTGAGGACTGCGCTGCCCGGACGGGAGATTTTCTAACGTGTTCATTCTCGATAACCCAACGCTCCGTCCCGTCGCACTCGGCCTCACGGCCATCGGGGCGCTGGCTGGCCTCGTCGGTACCTTCGCGGTCGTGCGGCGGCAGAGCCTGCAAGGGGACGCCATTTCCCACGCGGCGCTGCCGGGGGTCGCGTTGGCGTTCATGCTCGGCGGGCGTTCGCCGCTGATGATCGTGCTCGGCGCGGCCTGCACCGGCTGGCTGGCGATGACCGCGGTGAAGGGCATCACGGGGCGGAGTCGCATCCCGTTCGACACGGCCTTGGCCGGGGCACTCGCCGTCTTCTTCGGCTTCGGATTGGTGCTGATGACGTACCTGCGGAAACTCAACGAAATCCTCAGCACCCGTCCGCCCGACGGGTTCCTCGAAGAGTGGTTGCAGCCGCACGCCCGTGATGCCACCCGGCACGGTCTGGAGAAATACCTGTTCGGCCAAGCGGCGTTTCTCGAAGACGCGGACGTCACCACCATCGTCGGCCTCGGCTCGGCGATCCTGATCCTTGTGACCCTCTTTTGGAAGCAGTTGAAGCTCGCCAGTTTCGACCGCGACTTTGCGGCTAGCCTGGGTTTCCCCATGCGGGCGCTCGAACTGCTGATGACCTCGCTGATCGTTTGCACGGTCGTGCTCGGGTTGCAGTTCGTCGGCGTGGTGCTGATGAGCGCCCTGTTGGTGGCACCGGTGGTGACGGCACGGCAGTGGGTCGATCGGCTCGGGCCACTCTGCTTGCTGGCCGGTGTGTTCGGCGGCGCGGCCGGGTTCGCCGGTGCCGTGTTGGGCCATCAACGCAGCGGCTTGCCGGCAGGGCCAGTGGTGGTACTGTCGGTGACGGCACTGGTGATTCTGTCGATCTTGTTCGCACCGCGGCTCGGCTTGGTGTGGGGACTGTTTCGGAAGCGGGTGAGCGCGTGACTTACCAACTCGAAGTGATCCTCGTCCTCGCGTCCGTCGGTGCGGCCTGTGCCGTGCCGGGGGTCTTCCTCGTGCTGCGGCGGGTGGCGCTCGTCGCGGACGCCATCAGCCACGTGCTCTTGTTCGGTATTGTGCTGGCCTACTTCGTCACCCGCGATCTTGGCTCACCGTGGCTCTTCTTCGGGGCCACGGCCAGTGGCGTCCTTACGGTGGCACTTGTGGAACTGCTGCGGCGCAGTGATCGTGTCGCCGAGGATGCTGCCATCGGCTTGGTCTTCCCGGCACTGTTCGCCATCGGCACGTTGCTGGCATCGCTGTTCCTGCGCAGCACGCACTTGGACGTGGACAGCGTGCTGCTCGGTTTCGCCGAGTTCTCGCCTACGGATCGGCTCGAGTGGTTCGACTATTTACCAAGGGCCGTCGTGGTGTTGCTGGCATTGTTCGTCGTGGAAGTGGGCCTAGTCGTGCTCTTTTTCAAAGAGTTGAAACTGGCCACATTCGATGCGGCACTCGCTTCGACGTTCGGCTTCGCCCCGATGCTGCTGCACTACGGTTTGATGACGATGACCTCGCTCACGGCGGTCGCCGCGTTCGATGCGGTCGGGCCGGTGGTGGTCGTGGCGCTACTCGTAGTGCCGGCGGCCACCGCGTACTTGCTGACCGACCGACTGAGCACGATGATCGCCCTGAGTGTCGGGTTCGGGGTGCTCGGTGGCGTGTTGGGGACGTTGCTGGCACTGGCCCTGAACACGAACATCGCCGGGACGGTCGCGTCGGTGGTCGGCGTGCAATTCGGAGTGGTCTTTTTGATCGCCCCGCGCCAGGGTTTGATCGCGCAAGCTTTTCGGAGTTGGCGGCACCGCCGCGAGTTCCCCGAGCGGATGCTGGCCATCCATTTGCACCAACACGAAGGGACGCCGGCGGAAGCGGAAGAATCGCGATTGGCCGGTTTGCATCGGCATCTGCACTGGTTACCGGCCGAGGTGTTGCGAGTCGTACGGCGTGCAGCCCGGCATGGGTTGGTGGAACAACGTGGGGAATGTGTGGTGGTGACAGCCGCCGGGCGGGATCTGGCCCGGGAGTCACTCGGTGTTTAACGAGCGGCGAGTTCAATTCTGAAATCGAAGTGGTGATCCTGACCAGGTTTCACTTCGCGCTCGATGCCGGAGAGATCGGGGCGGCGCAAGGCCATCGGAAATGCCAGGCTCCACTCGGAACCGTACCAGTCGGTTGGGTCGGCGAGGGCGACGCGGTACCAACCGGGGATGATGAGTTTAGCCCCCTCCGCCAGTTGATATTGACCGTCAGCTGCGATGGTCGCCGTGTACATTTTCCCGGCGCAACCGCGATCCACATTCGGCACGAAGACGACGAGTCCGCCGGCCATCGGCCGATTTTGAAACGTGGCTTCGCCGTGCACGACACCCGGACTGGAGGCCGCCGGCCGGCTGCACCCCAGCGGCAACACCACGGCAATCGAAGTCGCGCTCAGCAGCAACAGGAGAGCCACGATCCGCGTCATGGGCCACTCGAACCGAGATGGAAACAGGTTTCTCATTTATCGGCCGGATCGGGCGGTGAACTCGAACTATTCCACACCGTGAAAATGGGATAGTATGATTTCACTTCATTTCGAGCCACTCATTCAGGAGCTGAAGTCATGGTGCCACTTCGACTTGTTCTGCCAATGATGGTGTCTCTAGCTGTGGCGACTTGGCTGCACGCTGCGCCGGTGCCGCGCGTGGATCCGAAAGCCAAAGCCGCTGAACTCGAAGGATTGTGGGCCGACTTGTACAAGGACGAACCGGTGGCCTCCAAGGCCCTGCTCAGAATGTTCAAACAGCCGGAGTACGCGGTGCCGTTTTTGAAAGAGAAACTCCGACCGTTGAAACTGGAACAGAAACGCTGCGAGGAGCTGCTCAAAGATCTCGGCAGCGACGACGAGAAGACGTGGAAGTCGGCCTGGGACGAACTCGACTACCTCGACCCACGGTTGGCCATCGACCTGCTTACGCTGATGAACGACATCACCGAGAACCCGGCCCGCACTCGAATGGTCGAGTTATGCAGCCAGCGGACGGCCGATTCGTTGGCCGGCCAGACGATCACCATCAACAAAATCGGGGTCGAGGGGTACAACTTCCGCTCCAACGGCGGATCGTGGTGGGCGGAGCACCAAGTCGACCGCATCGGCGTGAGCACTTGGTCGACGAAACCCTCGTGGCGGCGGGCGGCGCGGGCGATTGCGATCCTCGAAGAGATCGGCACACCCGGAGCCGTGAAGTTGCTCGAGCAGATGGGCGAGGGCCACGCAGAGGCAAGTCCGACCAAAGCGGCGAAGGAAAGTTTGGAGCGATTGAAGAAGAAGTAAGGGGCCTACCCTTACACGAACAGTTCCTTCACCGATTCGCCGAGGTCGAGCGCTTCGATAGGCCGGCCGTCGGGCGTGCGCAGTTCCTTGCGGGGGTTGACGCCGAGGGCGTCGAGAATGGTGAAGCAGACATCGGCGGGGGCAACGGGGCGTTGGGTCACGGTGCCGCCTTGTTTGTCGGTCTTCCCGAGCACGAAGCCTTTCTTGACGCCGGCCCCGGCGAACAGCATTGAGGCCGCTTGGCCCCAGTGATCGCGGCCCGCTTCCTTGTTGATCTTCGGCCCGCGTCCGAATTCCCCCATCACGACCACCAGCGTTTCATCGAGGGTGCCCCGGTCGGCCAAATCCGCAATCAGCGTGCTGATGGCCGCGTCGAATTCGGGGAGCTTCTTTTCGAGGTGGTCGAAAATCTTGTTGTGATGATCCCAGCCGCCGTAGTTGACAGTGACGAACCGCGTGCCCGCTTCGACCAGCCGGCGTGCCAGCAAGCACGATTGCCCCGCCGTGGTGCGGCCGTAGCGATCTCGTAATTTGGCATTTTCCTCGTCAATGGCGAACGCCTTGCGGGCCTCCGACGACAGGATCATCTGCGACGCCCGTTGGTGGAATTCGTCGTAGGTGGCGATTTGATCGTTGCCGTTCACTTTCTTGGCCAGGCCGTCCACGGCTTTCAACAGACTCTCGCGGCGTTCGATCTTTTTCACGCTCATCGGCTCGGCGGCGGACAGGTCTTGAACCTTGAAGCCCTTCTCGTTCGGGTCGCCGGCGCGGAACGATTCGTACCGGCCGCCGAGGAACGCACTCTTGCCGAGTTCCCACGTGAACGACGGGTTGCGGGGCACGCTGACGTACGGCGGGATGGTCCCGGTGAATCCGAATTCGTGGGCGGCGATGGCCCCGATCGCCGGGTAATCGCCGAACGGCGATCCGAAGCGACCGGACATGACCCAGTTGGTCGCCGTCTCGTGGTGGTCGTTGTTGTGGGCACCGGAGCGCACGAGGGAGAGTTTGTCCATCTGCTTCGCCATGAGCGGCAGCTTCTCGCTGATGCTTAGACCTGTGACGTTGGTCGGGATCACTTTGTACTTGCCGCGGATTTCTTCCGCGGCGTCCGGCTTCGGATCGAACGTGTCATGGTGGGTCATCCCGCCCCCGAGGTAGACTAGAATCACCGACTTGGCTCGGGCGCCGCCAACTTTTTTGAGCGGTACTTTTTCTTTCGCCTGCGCGGCTTCGGCCCTTAACAGCATCGGCAGCGACATCGCACCAAGTCCACCCACGCGCAGGAAATTGCGGCGTGTGGATTGCGAACCACCGAGAGAAATGTCGAACATGGGCAGGCCACCGGACGAGGAGGGAGTGCAGGAAGAGAATTGTAATTCACCGCGAGGTGAAAGTCGAGCGTGATTGGCCGCGAGACGGACGTCTCGCGGCTAACTGGCTTCGAGAACCAACATCAGTCCGGGTGACGTTAAGAAATCTTCGACGTCGAGCGGCTCACGCACTTGGTACGTGGTGCCGTCGCCGAGGTCCAAACTCTCGCCGGGGGTCAGGGTCTCTTTCATTTCCAGCAGGTACCCGGCGATGCCGGTGAAAAGTTGAAAGACGCGTGCCGTCTGTTGATGGTCGGTCATTCGGATGGCCAAATCGGGCAAACCGAGGCGGTGGTTGGCAAAGGTTCTGGCCCAGAGCACCCCGGCGTCGCCGACAGTCAACTTGGTGAATCCGCCGAGCAAATAGGGGATGGGCAACTGTCGGTAAGTGGCCAACGCATCTTCGCCGGCGTCGGGGATCAAGTCGAAGGCCGGGCAGGCGGTGCGGGCGTCCTCGTTCAACACGCAGATGGCTTGGTCGTACCGAGCCAGCGCCCCCGCGACGGCGCACAGGGCCACGAACTGCTCACGGACATCGGCGTGGGTGCCGGCGTAGAAGAGCAAGATGTGAGCCGTGTGCTGTTTGGCATCGACCTTCATCGGCGGTGGCAGCAGTGCCGGGCCGACGCAACTTTCGACGGGGCCGTAGGGCATCGGAGCGTCGAACTGCGCCAGCTTCACCGCGTGTTGACCCCAAGCAAATAAACCGAGCACCGAAGCCGGTGGCCCCTCGCCCCCGATGAACGCGGCCGCACCGGGGACATCGGCCACGCGAACCAGCTCGCCTTGGACTGCCGCCAACTCCGGCTCGACCCGCAGAAATGCGAGCAGGGCATCGGCGTCCAGCTTCGGAGGAGCGAAGAAGAGCAGTTGCAACCCGAGCGGATTCTCGGCGGTCTTGGCGGCGGCGAATCGTTCGAGGAGAGTCATGGTTTACCCGATCCAAAGTTGCAGCAGCACGAGCGCCAGCAGACCGAAACTGATGATGCCATTCACCTGGAAGAAGGCCGCATTCACACGGGTCAAGTCGTCCGGCTTCACCAAGCGATGTTCGTAGACCAGCAGAACCCCGATAGGCACGAGGCCGACCGCGTAAACCCAATGGAGTTGCGGGCAAGTGAACCCCAGCAACAGGAGCACGATGAACATGACGGCGTGGCAGCCGGCGGCGATCCGCAAACTGCGGCGGATGCCGAAGCGGGCCGGCACACTGTGCAGCCCGGCACCGCGGTCGAACTCCGCATCTTGGCAGGCGTACAAGACGTCGAAGCCGCTCACCCAGAAGAGTACCGCCGTGCCGATCAGCGCCGGGGTACCCAGTTCCACCAAGCCGCGAACGGCGATCCACGCGGCGATCGGCGCGAGCATGAGGGCGGCCCCGAGCCAGAAGTGAGCCAAGCTCGTGAAGCGTTTCGCCAGCGAGTAGCCCAACAGAAACAGTAGCACCGGCCCGCCAAGGATCAGCGGCCAAAAGTTCGGCTCGTGATGCCATGTGAATAGTAATGTCGAGGCGAGGAATCCACCCGAAGTGAGAAGCGTGAAGGCCAGCACCAGCGGCACGCTGAGCGTCCCGGCGGGGAGGTGCCGTTTGGCGGTGCGGGCATTGCCGGCATCAATGCGGCGATCCACGAGCCGGTTGAACGCCATAGCCGCCGACCGGGCGCAGACCATGCACAGCAGTATGCCGAGCAGGTCGAGCCAGCGGAATAGTTCGGTGCTCCAAGCGAGCGCCGCTGCCATCAGCGCGAACGGCAGCGCGAAGATCGTGTGGCTGAACCGGATGAGTTCGAGGAGTTTACGGGCCGTGGCGAGCATGGTGTGATTGTAGGAAGCCCGGCGTCCCGGTTGTGACTGGCTGCGTGCTATTTCCGCCGTCGCTGCGGGATTTGCTCGTTTGGCTCAGCACCTCGGGCGCCGGGCGCGACGAGTGGATTCGCGGTGTCATGTCGTGATACAGTTGCAAATGCTATGCAGTGGCTTACCGCAACCGCATCAAATTCAAGGAATAGCACCCGTGAGCGCTCAAGAAATCTACGTGAGCACCGACATCGAAACCGACGGTCCGATTCCAGGGCCGCATTCGATGCTGAGTTTCGGTTCGGCGGCGTTCACAGCAAACGGTGAATTGTTATCGATCTTCGAAGCCAATCTCGAATTGCTTTCCGGGGCGAGCGGGCATCCAGAAACGATGGCTTGGTGGGCGACGCAGCCGGATGCCTGGGCCGCGTGCCGTGAGAAGCTACGTCCGCCTATGGAAGCGATGGCGGAGTATGTCGCTTGGCTGAAATCACTTCCCGGTAAACCCGTGTTCGTCGGGTATCCGGCCGGGTTCGACTTCCTGTTCGTCTACTGGTACTTGATTCGATTCGCAGGTGCGTCGCCGTTTTCATTTTCCGCACTCGACATCAAAAGTTTCGCGATGGCCGTACTCGGCACCTCGTTCCGTGAGACTGCGAAGCGGAACTTCCCCAAAAATTGGTTCGGGAAGACTCCGCGCACTCACCAAGCGTTGGACGATGCCATCGGGCAGGGGGAATTATTCTGCAACATCTTGGCCCACGCGAATGCGACTCGCCAATGAGAGCTTGCGTCAACGCCAAGTAGGCCATTTGCAAGCGCGCTGTTGTCAATTCCGTCAATCGGGGAGGCCGACGATTTCGCCGCCAGCACGGGTGGTCAGCGCCGCTAAAATCGAATCGGCGGAGTAGGCGAGAAAACGAACACTTCCATCGGCGAACGCAAAATTGGCCCCGCCGGTGTGGTAGCTCCAGAAATGGAATATCGCGCATTCGTCGTCGAATGATCCACTCGTATACGTGTATGGCCCCGGAGGACACGACCCCCCGCCGACGCTGCCCCGCAATTCTCGGGCGCCCAGGTGCATTTCGGCGCTGCCACCGCCGTCGGAACCGAGACCGGCATACCACCAGCCGAAGGAGAAATATTTACTGGGCGGTCGCTCGCCGAACAAAATGGTATTCGAGGTACCGTCGCGGATGTCGTTGAGATGAACGCGTGAGTCGGCGAAGAGCAACCCATCTTTGGCCTTGCTGTTCGTACCGTTGCTGCCCAAATAATCAGTGAGCGCGACGAGTACCCCGCCCTGCTTTTCGGCGAGTTGCATCGTCGACGTTTTGTCGTCGGCCGGGCAATGGAACGTCGACACCACGGTTGAAAATGCCGTGTGGGGCGGATTAAAAAAGGGTATCGGAGATACCTTATAGGCGCTCAGTGATTTGTCGTACAGCGCCTGCTGCTCGATTTGCGGGAGAATGGTTAGCGGCCAGCCACTAAAGGCGAGTTTGTCCGGGTGCTTGGCCGACCGGTGCCCCGGTGGCAATTCCCCAGCAGCACTTTCGTAGTTGTGAATCCCCAAGGCGAGTTGCTTCAAATTGTTCTTGCAAGAAATGTTTGCCGCCGCCGCTCGTACCTTCTGTACAGCCGGCAAGAGTAGGCCAATCAAAATCGCAATGATGGCGATCACCACGAGGAGTTCCACCAAAGTAAACCCGGCCCGCCGACGAAAGTCACTCATGACCTCTCCTGCGTCGATAGCGAATCATCATGAAGACAATAATAGCAAGAACACCGGCCACTATTAAGGCGGCCGGCCAACCCCAGAATTTCGTCGGCGACGTCATCGGGTCTGGTAAACCATAGTATTCCAGCGTGAGCTTTTCCCTCGGCATCGGTTCGATCGCGTAATCAGAGTAATAGTATTGGTGATAAATTGAATTTTTCGCTTTAATATCAACCGATTTGACCTGTTGATGTTTGTACGATTTGATCAATTGCGGAAGTGGCCCCATGGGTGGATAATATTCAAATTGAGATGCCATATTTCCATTTGAACTTGACCTCTTGCAGATCATATTCATCTGCGCTGATACGACGGCATATCCCTGCGCGGGATCGACTGAGCAAGTACCGTTTTCTCGAATTAAAAAATCGTCCGGTTCAGCCGTTCGCTGAAATTCAAAACGAATCAACCCATCCTGAGTACGTGTCGCCCGGTCGATGGAAGCACCTTTGCGCGGTGTAAACATTCCTAACTGGCAATTATAGCGTCTCATCTCTGTCGGCCGTGATGCCTCCGCGTAACCATCGCCCACTTTCCAATCGAATTGGATGATTTCTTCGACAGTTCTCACTGCTGTCGATATTGAAGAGATAAATTGAATCGACAACGGGCTCTTTCGAGAATCACGAACCAATAAGAATGCGCGATACGGTGTCGATACGTAGACGAATCGATCAGAATCGATCAGTAAGTTGTCCCCATCCCAATTTACTTTCGAGACCTCGCTTTTACCGCTTTTCTCTTTTATTGCGGAGTAAAATTCCAACTGAAATCGTAAAGATAATTTAGATTGTCGTAACTGAATGCGATCTTGTTCTGCAAGGGCAACTGCGAATTCGCCTTCTGGATTCGCCACAATCCTATCGTTCAATTCCTTAGGCTGTGCGAAGACACAAGCAGATAATAATAACGCCTGACTAAAAGCCAAAATTATTTTACAATACAATGCCATATTAATTATTCCTTGAATCTTCCATAATATTCTATGCTGTTCTAATATAGCTGCTAATTAAATAATGAAATCACAACGGCATATCTCGATTTACCTGAATATGACGTTGTATTTACTACTGTTGTTCACCGGTAAGAGATGGTTCACAGTTCGCATCTACACACAAAAATGTAGGTCGGCCCATTATTGTATCCGGTAGTTACTCTGACTTCTTTGCAATTCCTGTTCGAGTTCCAGCACCAACCCTCATCGCATTGATCGCCATCGGCGATCACTTTGCCCTCGCAGTACCAGAAGGATGCTTGTGCCCGCGGCAGTGGTACACTGTAAGCTCCGACACCGACCAACGCGATCCCGACCGCGAGCCACAGGTTTGATAGAAGCCGATTCATCGTTTCTCCCTTTCGACGGATGGAAACTCGGAACGACACACGTGGCCGTTCATCGCACGCGACAGCTCACATTCAGCCGGATCATCGGCTGTTCTGGAACATCGGTGTACACATCGACCGGGCGCCGGAATCGGCCTGGCCCGGCGTCCGCAGGAATGCGGATTTTAATGGTGATTGTGGAGCGTTCCTGCGGCCCTACCTGAGTGGATAGCCCAGTGACTCGGCACGAACAATCTTGGGAGCCACCCACCAATCGCCACGGCGAGCCAGAAACGTTCATCACACTCACTTCGTGAGTCAAAACGTCACCGGGCCTGCCATCACCCATATCGAGCAGACTTTCGTCCACCCGAAACGCTTCCCCGCGAATCCTGGCTGCGACCTCGGCCGGTACACCCAATACGAATAACAACGATAAAGGGAGTCCGACCACCGCCACACGTAAGACATCGGCAGCCCGAGTCGTTTCGCCCGTCTGTTTTCTCCAACTCGTTGTCAACAACAGACCGATTGATATGCCGATGTCAATGGCCGACATGAGCCAAGGATTCGTTGGCACGGTGCCGAAGCACTGGCAATTGGCTTGGCCAACCCACCCACTGAACCCGGCGGCGACCGCGAAGAGTGCGAACGTCACCGTACCGGAAATCGCAGCCCAGAACCGCATTTCTCCTGAGAGCAACCAGACTCCCAAAAACAGTTCCCAACCGATTAGTATCGGCCGGAATCGATTCCAATCCACCGTTTCGAATATCGACAGATCGGACGGTTCCGCGTCCAATGACTTCAATAACGCCGCCGTCACGAGGAATACCCCGGTGACGATGATCAGAAGTCGATGGAGCTGTAAACGCATGCTTTTCTTACCAGTATCACGCTGATTGACGTTAGATTACCCCCCCCCCGCTTTGTCAAGCACATTTTCTGATTATCTTTCGACATCTCCCCAGCAAACCATACCTTCCAATGAAATAATTGACTTCCGTTCACATATCATCTATTTACAGTTGTGGACAGACAACTGGAACCGGCCTCGGAGAGGGCGGCGACATCGGAAGGACTCGCGCTTCTGAAAGGGCGTTCCGATGCCGCTGCGCTTCCTCTTTGTCGATATGAACGCTTACTTCGCTTCGGTGGAGCAGCAAGACTTCCCGCAGCTGCGCGGCAAGCCCGTGGCCGTGGTGCCGGTGCGGGCCGAGACGAGTTCGTGCATCGCCGCGAGCTACGAGGCCAAGGTGATGGGCGTCCGCACGGGCACCCCGGTCTGGGAGGCTCGCAAGCGCTGCCCCAACATCGTGCTGGCCCTGGCGCGGCCGGAACGGTACGTGCAAATCCACACGAAAATCGTCCAAGCCGTGGGTCGCTGCATTCCCGTCACGAAGGTCATGTCGGTGGACGAAATGGCCTGCCGGTTGATCGGCGACGAGCAGAAGCCGGAGAACGCGACCCGCATTGCCCAGGCTATTAAGCAGGAGATCCGGGCCACCGTCGGCAATACGCTGCGTTGCTCCATCGGCGTCGGCCCCAACGTGATGCTGGCGAAAGTGGCCGGGGACATGAAGAAGCCCGACGGGCTGACGTTCCTCCATCCTGGGGAACTGCCGGGGAACTTGCACCCTCTCAAACTCATCGACTTCCCCGGCATCGGCCCGCGCATGGAGAAACGCTTCCACTGCCACGGCATCGTGACGACGGCGCAACTGGTGGAACTGTCGATCGGGGCGCTGGCAATGATTTGGGGGAGCAAAGTTCACGCCGAGCGTTGGTACTATTTATTGCGTGGCGACGAGGTGGCCGATTCCCCCACGCGGCGCCGCACGGTCGGTCATTCACACATTCTGGCGCCCGAGTTGCGCACCGACCTCGGCGCTCGCGGTGTCATGGTGCGGCTGATCCACAAGGCGGCCGCCCGGTTGCGCACCATGGACTATTGGACGAACACATTCAGCGCGAGCGTGAACTACGTCGATGGCCCGCGTTGGGAAGTCGGCGTGAATATGCCATTGTGCCAAGACACGTTCAACCTGCTGATGATTTTTTCGAAACTCTGGGAAGACAAAGGGGTGCACGGCCAGACGCCTTTGAAGGTGTCGATGTGCTTGGCGGGGTTGACGCCGAGCCGCTGCGCGACGCCGTCGCTTTTTGAACAAGATCGCCAACTGACGAAGGTCTCGCATGTGATGGATCAAGTGAACCGCAAGTTCGGCAAGAACTCGATCCACTTCGGCACCCTCTTCGGTGCCGAGGATTCGGCGCCGGTTCGGGTGGCCTTCAACAGCATCCCGAAATTCAACCCGGCGTTCACGTGATAAAGTGTATTCTCCATTTCACGTGACACTCCAAAACTTGTAAAGTATACTTCTCCCACCACCTGCCGCACGTCCGTCTCGGAGGCCAACCGTGCTCCGCATCCTCGGCTCTTCCAAACGACTCTGCGATGGCAGCACGCGCCGCGATGCCATCGTCGCTGGCGGTTTGAGTCTCCTCGGCCTGACGTTGGAAGACTATTTGCGGGCCAACGACCGCAAGCCCGCCGTGAAGGACGCTCACTTCGGCCGGGCGAAATCGTGCATTCTGCTCTTCTTGTATGGTTCGCCGAGCCAGTTGGAATTCGCCGACATGAAGCCGGATGCCCCGGTGGAAATCCGCGGGGAACTCAAACCGATCCCGTCGGCACTGCGTGGCTGCGATGTCTGCGAGCTACTGCCGCACACGGCGAGGATCTTGGATCGGGTTTCGGTGGTGCGCAGCGTCACCCACAAATATCCGGTGCATGGTGTCGCCTACGCGACCACGGGCATTCCCGAAATCGACGCGCCGATGGAATTGAATCGCTACGACAGCAAGCACTGGCCGTACATCGGTTCGGTGGTGAGTTATCTGGAACGCCAGAAAAAGAGTTATTCCGTCAAGCCGATCCCGGACAACGTGGCGTTGCCGTTCCCGTTCAGCAGCCAGCGTACCGGGGAAGTCCACCGGGCCGGGCCGTACGCGGGGTTCCTCGGTTCCGAGCATCACCCCCACTTCACACAGTTCATCGGTCAAGCGAACCGCAAGATCACCAAGACTTTGAACAAAGACATCATCGAGTTCGACGAACCGTATGTCGGCGTCGATCTCGATTGCCGGTTCAGCCTCGGTGAGGCGACGCAACTTCCGGCCGAGATGACCCTCGACCGCCTGGATTCACGGAAATCGCTACTGAAGCAATTTGAAGAAGCACGCCGGAACCACGATTTGTCGCCATCGCTGGCCCACGATCAATTCCGTCAATCGGCCTATTCGATGGTTGGCAATGAGAAGGTTCGCCAAGCTCTGGACGTCCGCAAGGAAGAGCCGAAGACCCGCGATCTCTACGGGCCGACGCTGTTCGGTCAATCGTGTCTGGCGGCCCGGCGCTTGGTGGAAGCCCAATCGAAATTCGTCACCGTCTTCTGGGACGAATTCGGCTTGGCCGGTTCCGGGTGGGACACGCACTGGGAGCATTACCCGCGTTTGCGGAACGAGCTGATGCCGGGGTTCGACCGGGGCTATGCCGGCTTGATCGCCGACCTCGATGCGCGTGGCCTGCTCGACGAAACGTTGGTGGTGGTCCTGAGCGAACACGGCCGCACTCCCAAAATCACCCCTGAACGCGGCGGCGGCCGCGATCACTGGTCGCAGGCCTACTCGGCCCTTTTCGCCGGCGGCGGAATCGCCCGCGGCAAAGTCATCGGCAAGACCGACAAGATCGGCGGCACGGTGCTCGACAATCCCGTTTCGCCCAAAGACATTCTGGCCACGATCTACCACCTGCTCGGCTACGAACCGGACACGACCCTCACCGACCGCCTCAGCCGACCGCAACCTTTGGTGAATGGCAGCGTGATTCGGGATTTGTTGGGGTAGGTTCAAATCCGATCTTCATGCGAATACTTCGCTACAATTCGGATGTGGAAGATGGCCTGTTTCAACTGAGTACTCCATGTCCGAAGCCGAACTCCGTCCCCTGTCCCTTAAGCGCGACGGCGACGGCTTACTCATCGACTGGGCCGACGGTGTTCGCACGCACACGACTTGGCGGATTCTGCGGAATCAGTGCCCGTGCGCGACGTGTGAGGATGACCGCAAGAAGCCGGCGAACCCGTTTCGGGTGCTGTCGGATCGGGAAGTGGCTGCGGGGCCACCGACTCCCGTTCGCATGCAAGCCGTCGGTGCCTATGCTTATCAAGTCGAATGGAACGATGGGCACAGCACCGGGATTTACACCCTTAACGCGCTGCGGTGTCTCGGAACCGTACTTCCGTCCGCTTGAACTCACCCGACTCCTGACGGAGTTCGGCACGCCTTGAATTTACCCGACTCCTGACGGAGTTCGGCACGCCTTTGAGATCACTCATGCCGCCGCCAGCCGCCGCCCCCCAAAAGACCCCATTACCAGGTGTCAAGCACCTCATCGCCATTGCCAGCGGTAAAGGCGGCGTCGGCAAATCGACGGTCGCTGCAAACTTAGCGCTGGCGTTGCACATGTACGGCCAACGAGTCGGACTGATGGACGCCGATATCTACGGGCCGAGCGTGCCAATGATGTTCGGTTTGGGAATGGTGGATCAAACCAAGACTCCGTTCCCCGTCGAGAAGTTCGGCATCAAACTGATGAGCATGGGCTTCGTCGTCAGCGCCGATCAAGCGGTAATTTGGCGTGGTCCGAAGGTGGCCCAAGCCGTCGGCGCCCTGTTGTTCCAGCCGCCGTGGGGCGAACTCGATTTCCTCATCGTCGATCTGCCACCGGGCACCGGCGACGCCCAGCTCACACTGTCCCAATCGGCACCGCTGACTGGTGCCATCGTGGTGACGCAGCCGGCGGACGTTTCGTTGATCGACGCCCGCAAAGGGGTCAAAATGTTTGAAGAAGTCCGGGTGCCGATCCTCGGGATTATCGAGAATATGAGCTACCTCACACTTCCCGATGGGACGCGGATGCACCCGCTCGGACAAGGGGGCGGGGCCAAACTCGCTGCAGAAATCGGCGTACCGTTTCTCGGGGAGATCCCCATCGACGCTCAGGTGAGCCAATGCGGTGACGGTGGCGAACCGATCGTGCGGAAGTTCCCCGATCATCCGATCTCGAAGTCGTACTTGATCCTCGCTCAGACGGTGCTGAACGAGATGCTGAAACGTCCGACGACCGGAGCGTTGCCGGACGTCGAACTCTGACAGGTGGAATCCCCCGTTGCCAATCGATATCCAATGTCCGGGCTGCGAGCACGTCTTCGGCGTCTCGGCGTCGATGGCCGGCAAACGGACACGGTGCCGAAGCTGCAACGCCGCGCTCATTGTTCCTGGGGAATCCCCGACCTCAGCGGTTCTGGAACCGCGCGAGCCACAGGACGAAGAGACACTCCCGAATTGGGACACGCCGATCCCGTTCCGCTCCCCCGAGCCAATCGTCGGAGTGCTTTTAATCGGAATCGTCGCGAGCATTTTTGTGCTGATCATTTACGGAATCACGAAAACCTCTTCGGTCACCACGAAGTCGTCGCCGTATTCGGCCCCGACCCAAGCCGCACCCATGCCGAATGGGGGGAATCCGCCCGAATCGAAATCGACGGACGTTCCGCCCGCCGTTGGCTACGACCGCGAAGTGATTTTGCCCGATCAAGAAACTGTCGTGCCGAAGTTCGGCCGCGGCTCGAAAGTGATTGTGGGTTGGGGAACCTCGCCAAGTTGGCTGCTCTTTCGCGAAACAGTTCTGAAAAACACGATGTTCCATTTGCATGATCGAACCAACGGTGGCGTCGCCACCGTTTTCAGTGAACGGAATTCTGCAGTGGTCAACGCCACCCATTCGCCCAGTGGGCGTTGGCTGGCGTTGTACCGCACCACGCCCGGCGAAATGGGAATCGAACTCTACGCCTGTCGGGCACCGGACGAGCCCGCTTTGAAGTGGAACCCTTATCCCGAGAGTGGCGAAGGTGCCACGCGACTCGCCAGCTGTGCTTTCCTTTCGGACGAACGACTACTGACGATCTCGAACGATGGAAGTATTGATTTGTGGGCGATCCCTAGTGGGTTGTACATTCGCCGAATCTTAGCGACGCGAGCGGCTTGGGATGCGTCCAATTGGGATCGATCCGCCATGAATCCTGAGCGCTCCTTGCTGGCGAATTTCAACGGTGTGAAATTGGAACTCTATTCTCTCGAAGACGATGCGTTTGGCCCGAATTTCGCCATCGAATCCCCGGTTCGACCCGCCCAAGGAACCACGGAGCGAACGCGCTTCACCACCGATGGAAAACGAATCGTCATCGTCACCCCGATTGTGGCGTCACCGGACACCGTCCATGAGCGCGTGGAACTGTTTGACTCCGCCACTGGGAAACGCATCAGTGAATGGACGATCCCGTCGAATCGCGACCCAGCGGAGCCGATCACTTGGTCGGTCGGTACCGAGTCGCTCCTCGTCCACCGTTCCACAGCGGGAACGGCAACAGCCTACCGATTAGCCGACGGCAAGTTGATTGCAACAATCGAATGCACTGACCCTCGAAAACAGGTCACGCTCGATGCTGGTACGAATCGCATTTTGATGATTGAAACCGAAACGCTGCCGGCACGATCGTTCGGATTCAACTTGCCGTTGCGAACCCCAACTACGATCCAGAAGAACCCGGTTTGGGAATATAAAGCCGGCGTGTTGGAACTGAAGAAAGTCGCCCGCTGAGCAAATTGGCATTCGGCCGACGACGTTGATAAACTGACGAACACGCGTGGAGAGGATCGCAAATGAGTTTCGAAATCGATAACGAAGAAGGCGCCGCCGGAGTGGGATTCGCCACAATTCGCGGCCGCGATTGGCCGAGCGTGCGGCAGTTCAACGTCTTCTTGGCGAACCGGATGGGTGCTCTACTCGACCTCGTCCGCCGCTTCGAGATGACCGACGTCCGGGTGGTGTCGCTCACGGTCGTCGAAACGGCCGATTGCGCCATCATCCGGTTGGTACCGAGCGATTACGAACGTGCCTTCGAGATTTTGACGGCCGCGAAACTGCCGTTCACCGAATCGGACTTGATGGTGGTGAAGCTGCCGGACAACGATCAACCTCTTCTGACGATCACCAAAGCCTTCTTGTCCGGCGAATACGACATCCACTACATGTACCCTTTGCTCATCGGCGTGGGCCCGATGGGCAGTACCGCCGTGGCCATCCACGTCGACAGTTTCGAAGCGGCGGCAGGCCACTTGCAAAACCTCGGATTCACGCTCTTCACCGAGTCCGACTTGCGCGATTGAACAATCGGAGTGCATCAGGCCGATGACACTCCGGTAAACACCTGGGATCAGTTCTTATAGGCCCCGTAGAGGTTCCCCAAAATGTAAGGTGGTTTCGTCCAGTTGCGGTTCGGCGTCCGCACCACGTTTTTGCGATCTTTTTCGAGTGTTTCGAGATACTTCACGATTGTGTCTTCGGTTCCGGGCACGCCGAGCAGGTTGACGCCGACGAGTTTGGAGTCTTTGACGTCCGAGAATTCCGTGAACGTCAACGGCGAGATTTTCGTTCCCTTGGGGGGCTTGGCCACCAGGACTTCATTCACGAAGAATTTCGCCGAACTCGCACCGGTTTTGGTCGTGTCTTTCCCCCCGTAGAGAAACAGCATCGGGTTCTTATCGCGCAGTTCGATCGCGCTGTCGAGTGACACCCAATTCTTGACGGTTTCAGCGGGAATCGACGGATGGCGCTCCGCCGAGAGCCAAATCGCCCCGGCGATGTCTTTCCCTGCGGAATCGATGTTGTTCGGAAGTTTCAGCGGCCCAATTTCAGACCAATTGCGAGCTTGTTCGATCACTTGCGGTCGAGACCACTCCACGGCCATGTACATCAACCCGGCGGTCGCGGCATCGGTAGAACCGATCAGATACACACTGCTGGTGTTCACATCGCCCGCGTCGTTCATCTTGTCGAGGGCCACCCGCGCCGCCATGATGTCGTTCACTACCACCGGAAAATAGCCCGGTTTGGCAGTGACGTCTTTCATATCTAGCTTCTTCGGCAGCGGCGATTTGTTGGCCAACGTCGGCATGTATTTGGCGTTCACCGGGTAGTCGTTCCAAAACGATTTCGGATTGCCGATGACCGTGCTCTTGCCGTGCCCGCGAAAGTCGAACCGCAGCACCGTAAACCCTTTCTTAGCCAGGGTAATCGCCAAACCCTTCCACTCGCCGAGATTCGGGTCTTTCCCGAAGCTGTGCAGCAGAATCACCACCGGGCTGGTGCCCCCTTTGACGGACGGGTACAGCGTCCCTTGGAGTTCCACGCCATCGGCCGTGTCGAAGGCCACTTCTTTCGTGACGAATTTCTCGGCTTCTTTCGGGGGCACGTCGGGCTTTTTCGGTTCTTGGCCCAAGACTGTCGCCGTAGTGAACGCCAGCAGAGCCAGTAACCAAACCGCAGGGCGAACCATGGCACATCTCCGGAGAGGATCTCGAACGCGAAGCCGCAACTCCCTGAATTCTACAACGTCCCCCGACGATAAATCGTTGGAAAAGTAGAATCCGGCCGACGTTTCGCCGAGTTCATGCCGGCTGATGCTGACGTTCCCAGTTCAAGATGTGCTCCATGACATCCGCAGGGTCGGTGCGTTGCCCCGACGGCAAAGGCCAGGTGAATCGTTCGCTGGCGGCCAATTGCGCGGCCGAACCCCGTGATCGCGGTTCTAGCCACAACTGGACGAACCGGCTGATGGCCCGCCCCCGGCGGCAGAGCCGCGCGGCCAACCGCTCCGCATCCGCCGAGGTTCGTGCCGTCACGGTCAGGAGTTCGGCCCATCCCACGAGCCAATCGATCAACATGCGTGCCTCTTCGTCGCCAAGTCCACGCGTCAAAGATTCATCCCGGGCGATTCCGCGCAGGATCAGATCGTTCGCATTCGACATAACGCCCCTCGAAACCGGCTGGCGACGAAAATCCCAGGCGAGTTCCCCCCACGCCCAGTTTTCGCAAGCCGACTCCATCCGCCTTGGTCAGGCTGAGACATACCGCCATCGCCGCTTATCCGCAAGAGGATCGCCCGGCATTTCGCCGGCCTCCATGGCACGTTCCCGCATTCACTCCAGACTGGCCGGATTGCCCGGAATGACATCTCCGGGTGTCGTTCCTATTTTGAACTAAGCTGCTCCACGGCGACCGGCTCGCTCACTTGCAGACTGAGGTGTTCCATGCTTCGACTCTCGACCTTTCTCCTCTTGGTGTTTGCAGCGTCGCCAGCCGGCGCCGCCGTGGTGACCATTACCAACAACACCGATCAAGCCGTTTCGTTCAGCATCACGCAGGGGGAGAACCCCGCGTTGGATATCAAACTGCCCGCCGGGGACACCAAGGCCATAACCGTCGGCCGCGATCCGGCGTTGACCGTGACGCTCACTGGCAAACCCGAGACGTTCCAGCTCGATCCCTACTCGGCGTACATCTTCTTCCCCAACAAGAACCAACAGCCGGCGTTCCAGGGGTTGCAGCTCGCCGGGGAACTGCCCAAGCCGACCGATGTGCCCGTGACCCCGGCTGCCGTCAAACCCTACCCGTTGACCGTGCATTTGCTGGTGGACGATGCCGAACCCCGTTCGCAAGCGAGTTGGGAGAAAGCACTGCGGGCACGGCTCGGCACGGCTGGCGACGTTCTGGAAAGCCAGTGCGGGGTCGCGCTCAAAGTTGCCGAGACCGGGGAGTGGAAGTCCGACCCCAAAGCGTTGGACTTGGTGTCCCGGCACGAGAGTTTCGAACTGGTGGTGCCTGCCAAACCCGGCGTCCTGATGCTGGGGGTCATGACGCGGCCGCTGAAAGCCGATCCCCTCTTCGGCACCATGCGGAGCCCGTGGACATCGCATCTGCTGATGCGTGAGGGGGTTCCGAAAACCGAAGGAGAACGCACCGAGATGCTGCTGCATCACTTGGGACTGTATCTCGGGGCGGTTCGCACAGCCGACCCCAACTCGGTCATGCGGCTCAAACTCAACGACGGTCGTGCGAACCGAACCAACTTCCAACTGGCGTTCGATCCGTTGAACCTGCTCGTGGTGCACATCTGGGTCGAGGAACGGCGTGCGGGTCGCAGTGGCACCTGGGACGAGCTGCGCCCGGCCGCTCGGGATCGACTCCTCGTGCTCTATCGCACCCAGGCCAAGCTGCATACCGAACTCAAGCGAGTCGATGGCCAAGCCAAGGCCTACGCCGACACCCTGGAGATCTTGAAACTCGGCGAGAAGGTCGCCGTGCTGCCGCGTCCGGATCTCGGATCCGTCGGCGGTGAGGTTCCCGAGGGGGCCGTGCCCGTCGATCCGAAACCAGCGGAGCCGGCAATTGGGAACCGATCGGCCAAAGAAGAGGGTGTCCGGGCCGTGGTTCAAGCGATCTTGAAGAAGGCGACCGAACTGGAAACACTTCCCGTCCACGAGCGTCCCGTTCAAGATGCCCTGACCGAAGCGTACATTCGCACGGCGGCGTCGGCGGCGAACAAGCTCGACGAAGCCGTCCGGGTGCCCGCGTTCCTCATCGGTCTGGGGATCGGGCTGGATCACTCCACGATCCTGAGCAACAACCCGCTCACGAAGAAGCTCTGCGCGGCGGTCGAGAGTGCCGACGAACGCAAAGAACGACTCGCCAAGCTGGGCACGCCGACGATGCATCGGCGCCGCGACCTGTGCCAGCACTTCGCCGTCAGCGTGGCCCTCACCGAGATCGTCGGCGCCGGGCTGGCGGAACTGGCGGGCGTCACCAAGGAACTCGCCGACATGAAGGGAACCAGCGGCTTCAGCTTCGCCGACTTGTGTACCGATTTGGCGGGGGCCGAATTCGCCGGCCGACTCCAGAAGACTCCGTTGCTCGACGCCATCGCCAAAGAGTTCACGGTGGTCGACTATGTGCCGGACATCAAAGGACTCCGGGAAGGGCTGAGCGAATCCCGATTCGAGAAAGACTTCGGCGGCATCACCGATCTGCGGTACACCCAAGAGTTGGAATCGTTGCGAAAGCGCGTGCAGGAGGTGAAGGCTTACAAGAAGTAGTCGGTTCATCGTTCCACCCATTGGCCCTTCCTCTTCAGCGTGGCCACGAACTGATCGCGCTCGATGTCTTCGACATGGAGGGCGCAGCGTCGAAATCCTGCTAACACGAATTGCTCGGCTTCCAGATAGTCCATGCCTTTGCAACCCAAATTATTGAAGTGGAGAGTCACTTCTTGGACGTGATCGAACAGCCGTGCTGAATCTGTGTTTCTGGAACCGGACGATGGTTTCCGTTTCGCCGGCGGGTTTTCGACTTTGTTCTGGATCGGCACTTCGTTTTCTTCCTCCTCGGCTTCGTCGAACTCGTCTTCTTGGAATCCGAGGATGGGTTCTAGCCCCAACGGTTTCATCCGACTCCCCGCGACGTTTTTATCGTGGCGCATCCGCGTCCGTTCCAGTTCGAGGATCGTACTCGCCGCGCCCGCCGAGATCGCTTCGTTGTGGCTGCCGAGTTGAGTTCGCAGCGCGAGCACCGCCTCGAACACGACATCGCTCCAAAGCTGGCCGCGCTCGATTTCGGTCGTCGGTAACATCGGCCGCGGAGTCTCGAGATAGGTGCCAATTCGGTTGATCGGTAACGTGGTCGTCATGGGAAAGCTCCTAAGAGTGTAATCGTGTGCACCATGCTTATAAGCTCCAGAATCGGGCTGTCAAATAAATATGTTCAGGTATTTTGAAAAACGGTTTCCCGGCGAGCCGAGCCGCGTGAGCGGCCGGGTGATTTTGTGCGTGC
Source organism: Fimbriiglobus sp. (assembly GCA_025351325.1). Classification (GTDB taxonomy): domain Bacteria; phylum Planctomycetota; class Planctomycetia; order Gemmatales; family Gemmataceae; genus JALHQU01. Next base: position 20,816 of record JANXWE010000119.1, on the reverse strand, counting down.
CAGACTCCGACCCCTCACGGGGCCGGCTCGCCGGGATGCAAATTGTGACGTGGTCAACCGGATCGAGTTGAGAAAGACGTCCGAAACTATTTTTGAATATTTTTGTGATTTCTTGTTGACAACCTGAGAAAGTAGAATCAAAATGTTCCGAAGTGGCAACTTCAGAACATTCTCCATCCAATTAGGATGTTCTGAAGTCGTCAGAATCTTTAGTCAGCCTCAAGAGTCTTTTACTGTTCCGGTACCGAACCAGAAAAGAGCTGAAACATGGCAAAGATCTCCACGAATCGCCTGAAGAACGGGAAATCCAACACCCAGCGAGCCGATCTGTTTCGGATGCGGGAAGGCGAGGGGCCGACCCGCGAAGCGGAATCGCAGATCCACCTTCTCGGACTCGGGATCATCTGCGACACAGAACCCCGGGGGCAAACGACGCCGCATGGCCGATCCCCGCTCGATCTCGTCGTCGATGCCTCGGAGGGTTTCATCCCGCTGTGGGCAAAAGACACGACGCTCCGGTGGCGGTTCCGCGAGAGTTCCATGAACAACTTCGCGAACCCCGCCGCCGCCAAGGCCGAGATTCGAACGTTGTTCGCCGAGTCCCTGCTCGCCTGGGGGACTGCCGCCCCCGTCCTGTTCACCGAGGACGCGGACGTATGGGACTTCGAGATCGTGATGCGAAGCGCCGACGACTGCAGTGCGAGCGGATGCGTTTTGGCCAGCGCGTTCTTCCCCGACGGCGGTCGCCACCAGTTGGATTTGTATCCCAAAATGTTCACCCAAAGCCGACAGGAACAGGTCGAAACTTTGATCCATGAGATCGGCCATGTCTTCGGGCTTCGGCATTTCTTCGCCAAGATCAGCGAAACCGCGTGGCCGAGTGAAATCTTCGGGACGCACAGCAAGTTCTCCATCATGAATTACGGCACCCTGAGCCAGTTGACGGCCGAAGACAAAGATGACCTGAGGCGGTTGTACCAACTGGTGTGGGCCGGCTCGCTGGTGCAGATCAACGGGACGCCGGTTCGGCTGGTGAAACCATTCCACACCCTCGCCGTTGCGCCGGATAGCCCCGTGAACGTGGGTCAACTCCTATCGGCGTTCCAACCGCGAACCCGAAGCGTGTACTGAGCAGTTTGGGTACGATCCAAACGGTGACAACTTTTCGGAGGTGACCCGTGATCTTCTACATTTTTGGGATCAAGAAGCCCATCGCCCCGCTGTTCAGCCTTCAAGTGGCCGAGCGGACGCTGCGAGACGCGGGGTACAACGTCTTCGACCCGGCGAGCAATGGCAAGATCACCGTCGCGGCCAGCCATGACGGTTTGGGGATTATGGTGACGGTGCTGGCTCTCGATGCGGACGGAGGAACCGCAACCACGATCAACGCGTTTTGCACGGCTCCGGCTTCGGGCGAGGTCGCCCGGATCACTGCCGAGGCGCTCTTTAACAACATCAATCATGCGATGAACCCGAGTGGTCAAGTTCACATTCCCAGGTTGCCACAGCTCTGAACGAGCCGGTCAGAGTGAGCCGTCGGGGGCGATACTGGTGATCCCATCTACGGCTTCTTGGCGAAGATGATCCCACGCTGCGTGAGGGCCACCACGGCGGTAGCATCGGCATCCACGGTGAACTCGAAGAGTTCATCGTCGAAGAAGCCGGACGTGGCCCGGAAGCGTTCGGCTTCCCAGTGCTCCAGAGGCACGCGGAACGAACTCCACTCCCAGATCAACTTGGCACCGTCTCGTTTCACTCGGCCAGTGCCATAGGCGGGGTGTTCGTAGTCCCCAATGTGTGCGTCCAGTGACGCCAGCACCAAGACTTCCGGCTTGCGATCCCGGTTCCGTTTCTCCTTCACTTTCATTTTCTCCGCGTGCTCGGCTTGGTCCACGCCTTGGTAGTAAGCCGTCCAATCCTTTGGTTCGAGGCCGAGAATCGAGTCGATCAACTGGTTCGTCAGGGCGATGTTCAATTTCGATTCGTGCAAATTGTTGAACAGAGCAATTCCGAGCTTCTCTTCGGGCAGCAAGGTGATTTGCACGCGGAAACCATCGATGATGCCACCGTGGGCGATCACCAATTTGCCGCGATGGTCGTACACCACCCAACCCATGGCGTAGCTGATCTGGTGCGAATCGGGGTACACCGATGCGACCACGCCCTCTTTTCGCATCGGCGTGTGAGGCTGCTTCGTTTCGCGCAAGCTCGGGGCGGCGACGATCTGTTTGCTGTCGTGTTTCCCCTCGTTCAAGTGGAATTGCACCCACGTACCGAGATCGCGGATCGATGCGGACATGGAACCAGCCGCGTCCGGCTCTTTCGAGTCGTACTCCGCCATCGGCACAATCTTCCCGGCGCGGGATTCGTACCCCATGGCCCGATCCGGATTCTTCCGCGCTTCGGCGGTGGTGAACGTCACCGATTTCATCCCGAGTGGATCGGTGATCCTCGCGCGGACGAGTTCCGCATACCCTTTCCCCGTGCGATTCTCGACGGCTTTGCCCGCCGCGGTGAACGGCAGGCTCGAATATTGGAAGCCGCTCCGAAACGGTGCGGTGAGCGGCAGTTTCGCCGTTCGCCGTAACACTTCGTCGGCATCCCACGGGGCGCGGTACCAGAGGAGATCGTGGCCACCCAGGCCGCTGCGGTGCGTGAGCAAATCCCGCAGGGACAAGAGCTTGTCGGCATCGACGTCGGAGATTCGGAACGTCGGCAGATGCTTGCGAACAGGATCGTCCCATCGGACGTCGCCGGAATCGACCAGGGAGGCCATCAGGGTGCTGGTGAACCCCTTGCCGCACGATGCCAGCGGAAAGAGCGTATCTGGGGTAATCGGGGCGTCTGCGCCGAGACTTTTGACTCCGTAGCCGGCCAAGTGGATCACCTTTCCGTCGCGGACGATGACCGCAGCTAGCCCTGGGGCTTGCCAGGATAGGCGGGTGGTTTCAATCTGCTTGCGGATCTCAGCTTCGTTCCATGGCGGCGGTTCCGCTAAAACGAAGGTCGAACTGAGCAGTAGCGTGATGGTGACGAGGCGAAAGTGCATGGAAGTCCCCACAAAATGAAAACACGCGGCCGACCTGGGAAGATCGGCCGCGTGGAGTTGTGTGTGAAGTTCAATTAGAGACCGGAACCGCCGCTGAAGCCGATCTTGCCACCGCCGCCGCCGAAGCCGCCGCCCTGGCCACCGAAACCTCCTCCGAAGCCCCCACCTTGACCACCGAAACCTCCGCCACCGAATCCGCCGCCCTGGCCACCGAATCCGCCGCCCTGGCCACCGAATCCGCCGCCTTGGCCACCGAAACCTCCGCCTTGACCGCCGAATCCACCACCCTGGCCGCCGAAACCGCCGCCGAATCCACCACCTTGACCACCGCGGCCACCGCCGAAGCCGCCACCCATACCACCAAATCCGCCACCTTGGCCTCCGAAACCGCCGCCCTGGCCACCGAATCCACCTTGGCCGCCGCCGAATCCACCCTGGCCGCCACCGAATCCACCACCTTGTTGACCGCCTTGTTGACCACCTTGACCGGCAAAGCCGTTGGAAGGGGAAACCGTTGGTACGAATTGGATGCCGATACTACGGAAGCCACCCATACCGCCACCGAAACCACCTTGTTGACCACCGCCCTGTTGACCACCGCCGCCGAAGCCACCTTGCTGGCCTCCGCCGCCGAACCCACCCTGTTGGCCGCCGCCAAAGCCACCCTGTTGGCCGCCACCGAACCCGCCCTGCTGACCGCCACCGAACCCGCCCTGCTGGCCACCGCCGAACCCACCCTGTTGACCGCCGCCGAAGCCACCTTGCTGACCGCCGCCGAACCCGCCCTGTTGGCCGCCACCGAAGCCGCCTTGCTGACCACCGCCGAACCCACCCTGCTGACCTTGTTGGCCACCACCTTGTTGACCCTGTTGGCCGCCACCGAAGCCACCTTGCCCTTGCTGGCCACCGAACTGCGAGAAGGTGAGATCGTTGGGCCGCAGCGGACTCAGTCCGGATGGGCGTTGGAAGCCGCTAGGCCGGAAAGTCCCTTGGAAGCCGGGAGCTTGTGCGTTCGCTTTATCGAGGAACATCGGCACCACGGAAGTCACCCCGAGGACGCACACGGCGGCACCGAGGTAGTGAGTCAGTTTGCGGAACATGGAGAACCTCGAAGTAAGGGGCAACTCGGCGTTCGTTTCCGAAAGAGCAGGATTCGTGACCATTAATACCGAACCAAATCAAAAGACTTTCGAATGAAATCTATTGTGAACGATCCCGACAGGGTCGTCAACCGACAACGGAAACGATCTTGCCGAGTCTGCCTCACTTGCGCCACCCGCAAGGAAGAACCCGCATCGCCGGAGTCCGTATACAGCCAAAACGATGAAGTCGAGCTTTCGTTTGCTCAGCAGAGCAGAAAAAGTTGGTAGCGGTCGGTTTTTGGTTGTTTCTGCACTTGACCCCAGATTTCGTCACGTTATTACCGCTCCACTTCTGCACAGAACTTCGTGCGGTTCGGGTTCGGGGAACCTGGGTCGTACCGCTCGTACGGGTCGACTCGGTCGTGAGGTTGGGGAGCCACACGGCCGGGAAGAACAGCCCGTTCGAGTTTTAAAGGGGGATGCGGCTTATGCGCACCAGATTGCTTGGGGGATTGGCGGCACTGGCGGCGGTCTTTTCGACCGCGACACCGGGCCGTGCCCAGTCGGGGCTGTATTCCGGGGGGTTGTCGGATTCTGCCGGGTTGCCGGGGTCCGCATCCGAAAATGTACCGTTGCCGCTGGGAAATCCCGGATCGCACGGGGTCTTCACGTTCGCGGATGTCAACTACATTACGCAAACGTGGACGATGAAAGATCAGACGATTGCCTACCGCGGCCTCGTCGACACCACTGGTGCGGTCACCGGTTTGCCGGGCACCTACATCGGCTCCGGCCAAGTGGCGTTGACCACCGCCGACTTCGGCCGGCGGAGCTTCATGCCCGCGATGAACCTCGGGATCGGCTACAAGACCGAAGACGGCACCAGCATCACGGCCCGGTTCATGGCGTTGAGTCCGACGGATTACAATTCCGCCGCGACCCTCGCCGCACCATTCGCCCGGTCGCGGCCCGACCTCGCCGACACGTATTTGACGGCCGGGGTGTTCAACTTCGGGCCGCAGTACGCCGGCCCGGCACGGAAGACCGCTTACGAAGGTTCGACGATCTTCAAGCCGTTCATCGATGCCAACGGGAACTTCCAACTCCGGCAACAGCTCGGCGACGGCTTGTTCTACGGCATCTGGAACGGGGCCAGTACGATGGTGATCACGTACCGCACCAACTACCAAGAAGCCGAAGTCGGTGCCCGCGTGCCGATGTTCCAGACCGAGCAATCCCGGATTTACGCCTTGGCCGGGGGTCGCTTCCACTGGTTCTACGAGAAGTTCTCGTGGCGCACGACCAGCTTCGACGTCAACGGTGGCACCACCGCCCGCGACCAAGCCGTTTACACCAACGTGCTCTCGCAGCGGTTGTACGGCCCGTACGGCGGCGTCGGTCACGACATCTACTTGGGCAGCCGCTTCGCGGTGAGCACCGACATGACCGGGGCCTTGCTCCTGGGCGTGATCAAAGAACGGGCGAAGTATAAGCTCTCGGACAACAGCACGTCGGCCAAGCGGTCGGTGAACGAATTGCGCCTAGTGCCCTCGGCGGGTGCGAACGTCAACCTCTGGTGGTATCCGATCCAAGGCGTCCAAGTTCGCCTGGGCTACAGTGCGAACACGTTCTTCAACACGAAGAACATGGAAGACCCGGTCGGCTTCAACATGGGGGCCATCGATCCCGGTTACGGCAACCAAGCGTTCCGCATGATCCACGGTGTGAACTTCGGCGTCGGCTTGTTCTTCTAGGCCTCCGCCCCCAAAGCAATCGGCGATTCCCCTGGGGTTGCCTTCTCCGAACTGGCCGCACAGCCCGTTCGGAGAAGGCGCCTGATTGATCAGTGGACGCAACCGTACCGAATTTGGAATTCTTTTTGACGTGTCCACAAGCAGCTCAGAGTCCGCTCCGCTTAGTCGATCACTCACCTCATCAGAACGAATCCACCCTGTCTTCAGTCTCCGTTGGAGTTCAACCTTCGGGTTGTCTTCGTCGGGACGAGTATTCTCCGTCTATTTAGTGGTCGGTGATTCTGCAAGTCCCGCACCGACGGCTGACGCTGGCCGGCTCGCCCCAATTCGCACCCCAGTTGCACTTTACCCGGATTCCCGGAACTGGTAAGCCGGAGGCTGTTTGTCGGCGGACGCCCGACCGCGAGGGACTGCACATGCACCGTGATTTCAACCTGCACCGTTTCGCTTCGGCCCTGATCTTCAGCCTCCTCGCAGCCGGCTCCGCACCTGGGCAGCCCGAATCCTCTCCACTTGAACAAACTCAGTACCTTGGACAACCGGTCGGCCCGGAAGCCACCATTCCAGACTCTCCAACTGGCCCGAGGATTGCCACGGGCATCTCCTCGACGGCGCCGCGGGCCAGCACAGTCGTGAACGACCCGCCGACGCCCACAGTGCAATTGCAGATCCGCACGCCGGCACATGTCGCTAACGGCAAACTTCTGACGTACAAGCTCATCGTCATCAACAATTCCAGTGCCACGGCCTACCGGGTACGCGTTCGCGTGCCACTGCCTGAGAATGGCAAAATGACCAAGCGCAATCCGGAGGCCGATTCGAATACTCCCAAGGAGTTGACGTGGGACTTCAAGTCACTCGCCAAGGGCGAACAAAAGGTTATCGAACTGGAATTTGAACCGGCGGTGGGGGTGAAGGAAGTCCGTTTGCGCGGGCACGTGTCGTTCGAGCATGGCTCGGAAGTCGTCACCACAATCGACAAACCGAAGTTGACGGTGAAGAAGACTGCCACGCAGCAGGTTTCTATGGGGGAACTCGTCACGGTGCGTGTAGAAGTGGTGAATGCGGGCACGGTGCCGATCCCGAATTCTCGGTTGGTCGAAACGGTCACGGCCGGCACCGAATTCAAAAACGATCAAGATTCCGAAAAGGGTGCGGACGCCAACCAACGCAGTTGGCAACTCGGCACGCTAGAACCGGGTCAGACCAAAATTGTCACCTATCAATTGCTCGGCAAAAAAGGGGGCGAACTCGTCACCACGTCGATTGCCGCCAGCGAAGACAAGTTCGCCACGGTGCAGTCGGAAACGGCCGAGAGCAAAACCAAAATCCTGGTACCGGCGCTCAAACTCGAACTCAGTGGGCCGGACACCGTGGCCTCGAAAGAAGCCGGGCTGTACACGGTGCGCGTACTGAACAGTGGCACCCAACCGCTGGAAAATGTCCGGATTCTGCTGAGTTACCCCGAAGATTGCGAAGTCACCAAGGTGACATCTGGCTTCCGCCGGGCCAAGGGCCAAGTGCTGTGGGTGGTTCCGAAACTGCCCGCCGGGGAAGCCCGCGACTACCGGTTGAGCCTCGAATCGCCGACATCGGGGAAGAAGATCGTCAAAGTGATCGCCCGCGAGACACGCAGCACCGTGGAAGACACCAAAGAGTTTGCGTCGACGTTTCTCGGCCGCGCCGACCTGACTTGGAAACCCGAATTCGACGACGTCAGCGTGAACGTCGGCAAGCGCGGTCTGCTCACAGTGAAAGTGAAAAACACCGGTACGGAAACGGAGAAAGCCACTCGACTGCGTGTGGCACTCCCGGCGAATGTGACACTCGTCGAGGGGTCGCCGAAGCAGTACGACGTGGCGGATACGGAAGTGATTTTTAAACCCAGACCGTTGACACCGGGTCAGACAGAAACCTTCACGATCACCTACGAAGCGAAGCAGGCTGGCCCGGCGAATTTCCGCTTGCTCCTCGAAGCGGATTCACTCGGCAAGGTTCCCTTGTCGAAAGATCAATTGGTTCAGATCAACAACGCCCGCTGAAATTGAGGACGCACCGATGACGGCCGAAGAGATTCTCGCGGTGCTACCCAAGCTCGGCAGTGCCTCGGTGAAGCGGGTGCTGCTCAAGCACGGCGCGCGCGAACCGTTCTACGGCGTGAAGATCGAAGAGCTCAAGAAAATTCAGAAGCGGGTGAAGCGGAACCACGCGATCGCTTTGGCACTTTACGACAGCGGCATTTCGGACGCGATGTACTTGGCCGCGCTCGTCGCCGAGCCGGAACAGATGACCAAGGTTCAACTCAACAAATGGGTGAAGGCCGCGTTCTGGCCCACGTTGTCCGAGTACGCCGTCGCTTGGACGACTGCGGAATCACGCTTCGCCGTCGAACTCGCGCAGGAGTGGATCGACAGCACCAAGGAATCGGTCGCATCGTCCGGATGGGCGACACTCGCCAGCTACGTCGCCATCACCCCCGACGACGCCATCGATTTACCACGCTTCGCCGTCTTGCTCGATCGCGTCCCAGCGCGGATCGCCACAGCTCCGAACCGCGTGAAGTATTGCATGAACGGATTCGTCATCGCGGTCGGTTGCGCGGTTGCCCCGCTGCTGGCACACGCCAAGGCGACGGGGAAGGCCATGGGCAAAGTGGCAGTCGATGTCGGCGACACCGGTTGCAAGATCCCCTCGGCGATGGACGCGATCACGAAAGTCGAGGCGATGGGGCGCACCGGGAAGAAACGAAAAACCGCGATGTGCTGACGCGGTTCAACTCACGTCCGTGTCGAACACAGCGGGGACCCCGAAGAAGTCGGCGAGTCGATTGGGGGCATTTTGAAGTGCGGCCGCAACGGGCAGAGATGGAGTTGGCACATCGTCACGAAAAACATTATTCAAAGGCAACGGGTGGGCCAACGGCTCCAAGCCTTCCGTGTCCACTTCAGAAAGTTGATCGACATACACGAGGATTCGATTGAGTTGGTCGGCCATATCGGCCAAGTCGCCCGGACTGAGTTCGAGCCGGGCGAGCGTGGCCACTTTTTTCACATCGGCGAGACTGAGCGACATGGAACACTCAAAATTTAGACGACGACGGTGCTGAACGGCTTGCGGATGATCGGGCGGGCAATGCGACCGGAGCGGATGCACTGCACGCAGACCCACTTGCGGACGGTGGCACCGTTTTCGTCGACGCGGATACACTGGAGGTTCGGCTTATAGACGCGCTTGTTGATCCCGGTGATCTTTTTACCGACCCCGCCGAGATACTTGGCCTTACCGCGGTAGGTCTTTTGGTTGCCCATCGCGGGCTTTTTCAGGCAAACTCGGCAATGCATACCCATCGAAACACCCCTTGCAGCCGAGCGCGGTAGTCCGTGCGCGGAACCATTTTTCCAGAACACGCAGTATAGCGGACGGACCGAAACCGACAAGGCACTATCATTCCGTTATAGACTGTCTGCACTCCAGTAATCTCAAAGGCTCAAGCAAAATGACCTGGATCGAATGGTACAACGGTTTGGCGAAGCCCAGTTGGACGCCCGCACCGGGTACCATCGGGATGATCTGGACGATACTTTATCCGGTCATCATCGTCAGTTTCGGGTTCGTGTTCGTTCAAGCGATCCGTCGGAAACTACCGTGGCGGGCGACGTTGCCCTTCGCCATCAACCTGATCACGAACTTACTCTTCACCCCGATTCAGTTCGGACTCCGCAATCTGCCGTTGGCCGTCGCCGACATCCTGCTGGTTTGGCTCACGATCATCTGGTGCATGATCGCCGTCTGGCCGAACTATCGCTGGGTCGCTCTGGCCCAAGTGCCCTACTTGGTCTGGGTGTCACTCGCCACAACTCTGCAAATTTCTATCACCCGGGCGAACTCGTAGCATATCAGCATCTTCAACTCAATTGTGGCAAAGTCGAACATGCCGATCCTTCCCACGTTCGCCGATGTCCTCGCGGCTGCCGAGCGAATCCGCCCGTTCGTCCAGCGGACACCCGTCTTCACCTCGGGCACGCTCGACGAATTGGCGGGTCGCCACCTCGTCTTTAAGTGCGAATTGTTCCAGAAGACCGGCAGCTTCAAGTACCGCGGGGCAACCAATGCCGTGCAGAAACTCGATTCCGAAACAGCGGCGCGCGGTGTGATCACGCACAGCAGTGGGAACCACGGTCAAGCCCTGGCGTTGGCCGCACGCACCCGTGGAATTCCCGCCACCATCGTGATGCCGGTGAACGCCGCGAGCGTGAAGATGGCGGCGATCGCCGGCTACGGGGCCACCATCGTCGAATCGGGGCCGAGCTTGGCCGACCGCGAAGCGAAAGTGGCTGAACTTCAAGCGCAGTCCGGAGCCAACTACGTTCCGCCATTCGACCACCCGGATGTGATCGCGGGTCAGGGTACCGCCGCGCTCGAACTGCTCCAAGATACCGAAAATGTTAACGCTCTCATTGTTCCCATCGGCGGTGGCGGCTTGATCTCCGGCTTCTCCCTCGCGGCCAAAGGGTTGAATCCGGCCTGTCGAATCTTCGGGGCCGAGCCGACCGGCGCCAGTGCCGCCGCGCAGTCGATCGCTGCTGGGGAACGGGTGACGCTCGCCGGCACGAAAAGCATTGCCGATGGTCTGCTCGCCAATTACGTCGGGCTGCTGACGTGGCCCATCATCGAAGCGAACGTGGAACGTGTGTTCACCGTGAGCGAAGAGCAAATCGTCCGGGCGATGCGCCTGATCTGGGAGCGGATGAAACTCGTGATCGAACCGAGTGCGGCCGTCGGTGTCGCCGTGGCCCTGAGCGACGAATTCCGAGCGCTCCCGGGTTTGAACACGGTGGGCATCGTCCTCTGCGGCGGCAACGTGAGCTTGGACAAACTGTACTGGGCGAGTTGATCTGTTTCCCGGATCACGCGACGACTTCTAATTTCACACCGAGCAACGTCTCGAGCTTCTTGGCGAGCCAGACGGCATCGAGTGCCTCATCGATTTCCGTGAAGTACGGATTGGGAAGCGACGTGGACGACCCGTCGTCGTGGATCAATCGCAGAAAATAAGTCGGACTCGATTCACTGTCTCCACGTTCTTCCAACCGGAGGTGGCACGAGTTGTTCGGTCGGGTCAGTTCGGCGTCCCGGTAATACAGCCGCCCCGTGGAGTCGACCACCAACGGATCGTTGCGAACCAGGAATGATCGCACGGCGTTGATCAAGACGACGGACAGAATCAGGATGATCATGGGCACCAGACACCCCAGAACTCGGGAGTCTGCCAAGTAGGATAAGGCGATACACCCAATCCAAATGACCAGAAGCACAACCAGTTTGAGCATTTCGTACCGGAATGCGGATCGCGACGGGCGAATCTCGGTCGCAACGGAGGTGACCTCGACCGCATATGCGGAGTTGCCACTGAGTCGAGCAAAACTGTCCACCGCGTGGATCGGGGCGACCGTGGGTTCAATCTCCTCACGGCACGACCCGCAAAACGCATCGTTCATTCGACCGAGTTCTTCACCGCAATGGGGACAGTCCCGGCTCATCGGATTCTCCATCAAAAGTCCACCGGCCGGCCGAGCGTCGGACGGCGGTGGGTTGAACCAAGGCAGCGGTTCACTCCGCTACTTTTGGAAGTTGAAGATGGGGGTAGTACACGTAGTACACAATGCGTTTTTTGTAAAGTTTCGTAGAATTCGGAGGGTAGTATTGACCCTTCGAGTTTTGACTGCCACTGTTGGTGCCCGCACCCCCCTTCGGGACGTTCCGGTTCGCCGGCCCCGCTCCGTTCTCGCCATCACTTGGCGGCGTTATCACCACGACCCCGGCGGCCAAACCCGACACCACCCTATCGACTGGGCCTGCCGCCCCCGCCCCGGCCGCCAGACCCGACACCACCATACCGATCAGGAACTTTCGCATCGGACTCCCTCCACAAGGTGACCCGGCGAAGTGTCGGGTCTACCGAGATGAGCGGGAAGCCCGGACGGGTGTTACCGGAATTCTTTCGTCGGCCGGTGGCTCGAGTGAACGAAAAGTAGCGGCTCACGCCGCTACTTTTGGAAGTCGATTACTGGGGGAGTGGTGGGACACCGGCTGGTGGCCCTTGCAGTTGCGTCTGACTTTGGGTCTGAGTCTGGGTCTGGGTCTGAACTTGCGTTTGTACCTGGTACGGGGCTGGGGCACAGCACGGGGCCGGGGCACAATACGGGGCCACTACCGGGCACGAGACCACCACCGGGCACGGGGCTGGGTACGAAACCACCACCACCGGGCACGGGGCCGGGTACGAAACCACCACCGGCGGGCACGGGGCCGAGTTGTAGTAGCTCACCGGGTAGTAGCAGTTCGATGGCTGGCACCAGTAGTAGTAGCAGCACGTCGAGGGGCACCAGTAGCAGGTGCAACCGTACTTGCTGGAGTAGCCGGAGAACGACCAATGGTTGTGAGACTGGCCTTGATAGCAGTAGCCACCGGAGAACGACGTGCCGTAGGTCTTGTGGTAGTTCACGTAAGAACTGCCGGACTTCGGCATGGAATGTTGGCTCGACGAGTTTTGACCACCACCGTTGTGGTTCCCCCCGGACTTGGGCATCTGCGAAGTTTGCCCGTTGTTGTGTGGGGTGCTGGAACTGGGCATGCTGGACTTCGGAAGGTTCAGCACTTGACCTTTGTTGACCGAGGTTTGCCCCCCGCCGCTTTTGCCTGCGCTCGGCGGGCCTGCCATCACAGCCCCGGCTGCCAGACCCGACACCACCATACCGATCAGGAACTTACGCATCGGACTCCCTCCACAAGGTGACCCGACAAAATGTCTGGTCTACCGAGATGAGCGGAAACCCCGAAACTGTGTTACGGGAATCTTTTAAGGGAGTGGGTTTCGCCCGGCCAACTTGGCTAGAGCGGCCGTTCGCAGATCAGACCTCACCCCCCGCCGAGCATCTCTTGGAGGCGCTGGATGAGGCGGGATAACAGCACGCGGGTGGCCACGTCGGTTTTTCCCATGCGGGCGGCCACGTCCTTGGTCGGGAGGCCGTCGACGTAGCGCAATTTCAAAGCTTCACGCTGGTCGTCTGGGAACGTGGCCAGGGCTTCATTCAGCCGCCGTTGGCGTTCGCCCCGAACCGAGGCTTGCGTTGGCGAAGTCAGACTGGCGGCCAGCATCGCGATGAAGTCTTGGCTCCCTTCACCGACGTGGATGTTCCCGGAGATTTCCCGTCCGCTGGCTCGTTTCTTGGCGGCGAAGTGCCGGTGCCAATCGACGATGCATTGCTCCGATAAAAAGCAGAGCCAACCGAACGGATCTCGGCTCGAAAGGTCGGTTTGAGGCAGTTCGCGCAACGCCTTGACGGCCAATTCTTGGTAGAGGTCTTCCGGCTCCACTTTGCTGCGCAAGGCGGCCCCGAGTCGCTGTTCAATGTAGCCCAGCAGTGCCGGCCGCCGCAGTTCCAAGTAGGCGGCGAGCGATCCATGCTGACCCCGCCGGAGTTGGTCGGCTAAAACATCAGCCGGGGTCACGGTGTCCGGGTGGCTCATCGGGAATCCTTTCAAGTTCCAAGTACTCAAGATTCGTATCATAACCGGATTGATTCATCGTGTCGACGAACCCCCGGCCCGTCATGCGAACACCCACCAGTCCGCCGCCGACCGACTCCAAGGCCCAGGCTTGGGCTCAGGTCGCCGAGCATTTGGAAGCGTTCGCCGGGGCTTGGGACCATTCATCGGAACCACCCGTTGCGGCCCATTACCTCCCGCCGGGGCCGTCGGAAGTCCGGCAGATGGTTCTGATTGAGATCGTCAAATTCGACATCGACTGCCGGCTCCGACGGGCGATCCCTTGGAGGATCGAAGACTACGTTCAGGCGTATCCGGAGTTGGACACGGGTGGCGGCCCACCGTGTGCTCTGCTGTATGAAGACTTCCAGCTCCGTCAGCAGGCCGGCTATCTTGCCGACTCCACCGATTACTTCCTGCGTTTCCCCCGGCGGGCGCCCGAACTCGCCTGCTTACTTGGAATCTCGTCACCGACGTCGGCATACACCGCACAAGATTTGTCCGAATTTGTCCCCGGCATCCGGCTGGACGAGTTCGACCTGCTCGCCCTGGTCGGCGAAGGCCAGTTCGCCAAGGTATTCCTCGCCCGGCAAACGTCGATGCAGCGATTGGTAGCACTGAAGGTCTCAGCGCTGCGTGGTGCCGAAGCCCAAACACTGGCCCGGCTCGATCACACCAACATTGTCCGGGTGTACGACCAGCGGGCGCTTCCCGCTCGCGGAGTTCTGCTGGTTTACATGCCGTACTTGGCCGGTGGAACCTTGTTGGATGTTGTCCAGCGGGCACGGGCCGTTCCTTCCGTTCAACGATCGGGTCGCACCTTGCTGGAAGCGGTGGATGCCTCTTTGGAACGACGGGGCGAACATCCCACCGACACCGCGGGCCGACGCCACTGGGCCGAGCAAACTTGGCCGGCCACCGTCTGTGCCATCGGCGCGAAGTTGGCCTGGGCGCTCGATTACGCCCATCGCCGCGGGGTCTTGCACCGCGATGTGAAACCGGCCAATGTACTGCTGACGGCCGAAGGTGAACCCCTCTTGGCCGACTTCAACATCGGCAGTTGTGCCAAGCTCGACGAGGCCGGGCCGGTCGCCTTGTTCGGTGGAAGTTTGGCGTACATGGCCCCTGAGCATTTAGAGGCGTTCGACCCCGATCATCCGCGTCAGCCGGACAGTCTCGACGGGCGGGCCGACGTCTACAGCTTGGCGGTCACTCTCTGGGAGTTATCGACGGGCGTACGACCGACGTCCGATGCCGACACCGAATGCCCCGATGGCGATGTGCCCGGTTTGAAGGCCGTGCTGCTCCGCTGTTTGGCCCCGGATCGGGCCAACCGACCCGCCACCGCCGGGGAGATGGCGGCCGAGTTGGAACTCTGCCTCCTACCGGAAACCCGCGCCTTGGTTCGACCCGCCCCCGGCGGCTGGCGCGACATCGTGCGACGGCACCCGCTGCTGGCGATTTACCCACCGGCGCTCGCCGTGAACTCGTTGGCGTCCCTGTTCAACATCGTCTACAACTATTCCGAAATCGTCGTCCGTTGGCAGAACGCCGACGCGCCGTTCCAGTTCATTGTGCCGGTCGTGAACGGGGTCTTTTTTCCCGTGGCCATGCTCGTCATCGCGATCATCATGCGACCGGTTGTCCGTGGGTTGCGGCGCAGGCGTCGGGGGGAATCTGTTACTCCGGCTGAACTGGCCCGCTTGCGAATGCGAACGCTGCGGTTGGGGGAAACGACCTCCGGCGTTTGCGTCGCATTTTGGCTGTTCGCCGGGATCATCTGGCCGATCGTCCTCCGCATGGCGGCGGGGCCTCCACCGGGGGGCTTCGGAACCTACGCCCACTTTTTGCTGTCGCTCGCCGTCTGCGGGTTGGTCGCAGCCGCCTATCCGTACTTTTTGGTCAACTTTTTAGCCGTCCGCGTCTTCTACCCGTCACTTTTAGGCCCGGACGGCCCGGCCCCGACCGATGGCCCCGCCCTCAAACGAGTCGAACGCGAGTTGGGCCGCTACCGGGCCGCGGCCGCTGCGGTGCCCCTGCTCGCGGTGACGCTCCTGGCTTCCCAAGCGACACTGTCACTTTATGCGGTTGCGGCCATGGGAATTGCTGGACTGGCAGGCGTGGGGTTGGCGTACGTCATTGAATGGCGAATCCGGGCCGACCTGGCTGCACTTGCTCAACTGAAACTGAATCAGGAATTTTGACCGCGGAGACGCAGAGGCGCGGAGGATAAAAAAGCAGGGCGATGAAAACCGAATTAAGAATTTAACCGCGGAGACGCAGAGAAACGCGGAGGATACAAAAGCAGGGAAATGAATCAGTCGATGCCTATCAACGGTTTCATCCCAATTCTTTTTTGTATCCTCCGCGTCTCCGCGGTTCAATATTCCTGATTTGTTTACGCTTCGATCACTTCCATCATCACGCACGACACGTTGTCGCGGGAACCGCTGTCGAGGGCCAGTTGGCCCAAGCCTTCCGCACACACTTGCATGTCGGTCTGGCCGTCGACGTATTCGAGCAGTTTTTCGTCGTTGACGACGCCGGTCAGTCCGTCGGAGCAGAGCAGGAAGCGGTCGCCGGCTTGGAGTGTCACGGCGAGCACATCCGGGCCTTCGCCGACTTCTTTGCTCCCGAGGTACTTCCACAGCACGTTCTTGAAGCGGTGATCCTTGGCTTCCGCGGCCGAGATCGTGTTCGCTTCCACGAGGGCTTGAGCCAGCGAATGATCGACCGTGAGCTGTTCGATTTTATGGTTGCGGACCAAGTAGACCCGACTGTCGCCGACGCCGGTCACGAACATCTCGCCCGATTTCCGCCACAGGGTCATCACCACCGTGGTGCCCATGTTGCGCATGTCCTTGTCGAGCGCCCCCATGGACATGATTTCTTCGTTGGCCTGGACGATGGACCGCTTGATGACCCCCTTCACGCCGTCGCCGTTCAAGTGCGAGGCGAGGTGCTTGCGGAGTTCGCGCGGGATGATGTCGATCGCTTTTTTACTGGCGATCTCCCCGGCCGCTTGCCCGCCCATCCCGTCGGCCACCACCGACACGGTGATGTCCGGGAATTGCTTCACTTCGATCGAGTCTTCGTTGTTTTCGCGGTAGTTGCCCAGCAGGCTGCACTTGCCGATGTTGAGTGCGAGCGCCATGGTTGCCTCTTTGGGTTCGCCACTTGTTCGAGTGCGAAACCGCTGTTTAAGTAATCCGGATGATTCAAAAAGTTAACGTCGCGCGTTTCCGGGAATACGACACAACCCGAGAATCCGCACGATGCAACATCCACAAGTTTACAACGATACTGCGCGGAGTGCAACTTTCCTCACGGAAGTTGGTCGATCCTCCACCAAGATCTCCGGACTCACCGAACCGTCGGACTGTCCGAAGAATCGACAGAATCGACCCATTCCTTCAAAAACTCCATCGATTGCCGGGCCGTGGCCACGGCATTGTGACTGTGACGACTCAATTCGACATAGACGCCTCGGTTGTACCCCGCACTCTTCAGCCCGGCAAACACGTCGGTGAAATCCACGCTTCCCTCGCCGAACAGCAGGTGATCATGGACCCCCGGCTTCATGTCTTCGATGTGGACATTCCAGAGCCAGTCCTTCCACTTCACCAAATGCTCCGAGACGGGCAGTTCCCCCTGGCAGACCAAGTGGCCGACGTCGATCGTCAGGCCGAAATTCGGCCGGTTGACGCGGCCGTGTAGCTCCGCGAACTTCTCCATCGTGTCGATGAACATTCCCGGTTCGGGTTCAAACGCGAGTTTCACACCCCGCTCGGCCGCAAAATCGGCCAGGCGAATGCACTGATCGACTAAACGATCCAAAATGGTACTCGGGGCCGCGTCATCGGTTGGCGTGCCGCTCCAAAAGCTCACGCAGTCGGCGTTCAGTGCTTTGGCGAGCGTCACGCAATCTTGGCTGAGGAATTCGAAGCGGTACTCGCGGTCTTCGGGCATTTTGGAAATGAGCGTCGGTTGATGCTTGAAGTGGGCATTCAGCAGAAAACGGGCACCCGTTTCGATCACGCAGCGCATCTCTCGTTCCGCAAGCAGTTCGGCGAATTCCGCGACCTGACTGGGGTAGTCCGGCTCGAACGGATTCAAGTGATGGACGTCGGGCGTGAGCGCAACGCCACAGTAGCCCTGGGCCGCGAGGATGCCGACGGCATCTTCGAGGCGATGGTGGGCGAAGCCATTGGTGTTGTAACCGAGGAACATCGGTGATCTCGAGATTAGTAAATTTGTGTACAGTATTGGTTATAAGCCGGGAT
Organism: Fimbriiglobus sp.; assembly: GCA_025351325.1. Taxonomy (GTDB): domain Bacteria; phylum Planctomycetota; class Planctomycetia; order Gemmatales; family Gemmataceae; genus JALHQU01. Next base: position 3,100 of record JANXWE010000119.1, on the reverse strand, counting down.
GCGCGGGCTGTCAAATTCTTTTGATGGAAATTTGTCCAAATCGTCGAATACTGAGAAAAACAGCCAACGTGCCTGACGCCTTGACTTGTGCTGGTACCGGTGCAAAAATAATGAGTCTCACCCCAACGCCTTTCGGTTCCAAGCTATGCGATTGTCGCTGTTCGCCTTCGTCCTATATTCGTCTCCATTGCTGGCTGCCGAGCCAACTGGGGCGGAATTGTACGCTTCCAAATGCGCATCATGCCATGGGGGCAAGGGCGAAGGAACCAAAAAATACAAGCGGAGCCTCGAAGGGGATCGCTCGGTTCTTCAGTTGTCCAAATACGTCGCCGAAACGATGCCCGAAGACGATCCCGGAAGTGTCTCGCAGGCGGAAGCGGAGAAAATCTCGGCGTACTTGCACGATGCGTTTTATTCCCCGGTCGCCCGGGATCGCAATCGGCCGGCGCGTGTGGAACTGGCTCGGTTGACGGTGCCGCAGTACCGCAACAGCATCGCCGACATCGTGAATCAGTTCCGCTGGAACGCCAACTGGGGCGACAAACGGGGCCTGAACGGTGAGTATTTCAAAGGCCGGGATCACAACAAAAATGAACGGGTGATCGAACGGTTGGATGCTGAGGTGGTATTCGACTTCGGAAAAGAGACACCCGAGACGGGCAAGTTCCCCGACCCGCATCAGTTCGCGATCTCGTGGAACGGTAGCATTTTGCCGGAGGAAACGGGTAGCTACGACTTCGTGATCCGCACCGAACAGGCCATGCAGTTTTGGATCAACGACTTGGAAAAACCGGCCATCGACGCGACCGTGAAATCGGGCATGCAGTCCGAATATGTGTACAGCGTCTACTTGGTGGCCGGGCGGGCTTATCCGATCCGCTTGAACTTCAGCAAAGCGAAGCAGGGCGTGGATGATTCCAAGAAAAATCCCAAGCGGCCGGTGTTACCCGCCAGCATCAGTTTGAACTGGAAGCCGCCACGAAGTGCGGTCGAAACGATCCCAAGCCGGGTGCTCAGTCCGGTGAACTTTCCGGAACAATTCGCCCCCGGGACGCCGTTCCCACCCGACGATCGTAGCCTCGGCTGGGAGCGTGGCACCGCTGTGTCGAAGGAATGGGACGCGGCCACAACTGACGCGGCACTGGAAACGGCTACCTACATTTCTGCGAAGATCAACGACTTGGCCAAGACGACCGACGTGGCCCCGGATCGGTTGTCCAAACTCAAGGAATTCGCCAAGACGTTCGCGGAGCGGGCCTTCCGCCGACCGCTTTCGGACGACCAGAAGAAGCTCATCGAGAAGCAGTTCGAACCGTCGCGCGGCACCGATGTTTCCATCAAACGGGTCGTGCTGATCGTGTTGAAATCACCTCTATTTTTGTACCGCGAAGTCGGCGGCCAAGGGGACGGCTTCGACGTGGCGTCGCGGTTGTCGTTCGGGTTGTGGGATTCGATCCCCGATGCGGAACTCTACGGCGCAGCGACTCAAGGGAAATTGAAAACACGTGAACAAGTCCTGGCCCAAGCGACGCGAATGCTCGATAGCCCGCGTGCCAAACCGAAAGTCCGCCAGTTTTTCCACCACTGGTTGAACGTCGAACAAGCTGGGGAACTCGGTAAAGATACCAAGCGCTTCGCGGGCTTCGATCCGCAAGTGGTATCCGATTTGCGAACCTCGCTCGATCTGTTCGTCGGTGACATCGTCTGGAGGAAATCGGCTGAATTCAAGCGACTCTTGACGGCCGATGCGATCCCGTTGAACGGTCGCCTGGCCAAACTGTACGGCGCAGATCTGCCAGCGGACGCCAAGTTCACCACGGTGAAGCTCGACGCGGGCCAGCGTTCCGGTGTCCTGACGCACCCGTACATTTTGGCAAACTTCGCCTACACCGCCGAGAGTTCACCGATTCATCGCGGGGTCTTTCTGACTCGCGGGGTACTCGGATTATCGCTGCGGCCACCACCCGAAGCGGTGGCACCGCTGTTGGCCGACTTGCACCCAAGCTTGAACACGCGAGAACGGGTGAGCTTGCAAACCAAAGCGCAGAACTGCATGACCTGCCATGGGATCATCAATCCGCTGGGGTTCACGCTGGAGAAGTTCGACGCCATCGGCCGCTACCGGACTCAGGACAACACGAAAGCGGTCGACGACACCGGTTCTTATTTGGCACGCGACGGTCAAGCAATCACGTTGAAGGGGCCGGTAGAACTCGGGAAATATTTGGCGAACAGCCCGGAAGTCCACGCGGCCTTCGCGGTGCAAGTGTTCCACCACGTGGCCCAACAACCGATCCGCGCGTACGGCCCAACGGCGCACACCGACCTGACGAAGAAGTTCACCGACGGCGGTTTCGACGTGCGGAAGTTGTTCGCGGAGGCCGCCGTGACGATGTCTCTGGGGCCAGTGAAGAAATGAGGCCGGGGATAATCATGGATCGGTACTGGTTGTTGACGTGGACTTGCTACGGCAATTGGCTACCGGGCGATCAACGCGGCTTTGTGGGCAACATCCGCGATGATGACGGCAATCAAGTCAATCACAACATTCCCGGGACACCATACGATGAGGATCTCCCCGGGTTGGAGCATTGGGTTCGAGGACAAATGAGCGGCGACCCGGTTTCGCTGAGCCGTGCTGATGCCCAAGCGGTGATCGCCCAATTCCGCGAAACGGCACGCGTCCGAAAGTGGAACTTGGAAGCGGCCAGCTCGATGTTCAATCACACCCACCTCGTCGTCGGTGTCGCCGGTGATCCCGATCCTCAACAGATATTGGAGACGTTCAAAAGTTGGGCGACGCGTGCGGTGATGAAACTTCGGCCTTTGCCAACGAATGGTACATTTTGGACTGCGAAAGGCTCGAAACGAAAGCTACCAGACGACACGGCAGTGCGCTCCGCCGTGATCTACGTCGCGAGCAAACAACCGAATCCGTTGGCGACTTGGTGGGCGGAGCACTGGCAGCCAGCCTTGGATGAATACGACGCGAGCCGGCGAGCCGTGCTCCGTGAGGAGCCGGGTGAATCCTGACGGCCGGAGAGCACGGCTCGCCGGTGCTTATTTCCCTTGCTCCCCCGCCGGTGCTGGTATAAATTAC
>JANXWE010000255.1 GCA_025351325.1 Fimbriiglobus sp. | reverse complement strand
GTGACGTTGCGGCAACTCGCCGAGTGGCTGTTGGAGTCCGGGTTGAATGTGCGGATGCAACTGCAAGCGCACAAGTACATCTGGGATCCGAAGACGCGCGGGGTGTGACTCCACGTCGCCGCCGGCCCGTGCGGATCGATACGTTAAACCCATGACACCAAGCATCCACCCCGACCACGACGAGTGCATCGAGCAGGCCTACTTCTTTCGCACCTTCCGCGAACGGATCGTCGCCAACATCCCCGCCCAAGAAACGCTGGCCCGGCTGCACGAGGAACTCCTGAGTTCCACGAAGATGCCCTTCGCCGTGCAATTCCTGTCGCTGGAACTCAAACATTCGGGGTTGCTGTCGAATGGCTTCGCCAAGTTGTCGCACTACTTCACGCCGTTTCAAACCTTCGTGATGAAGCAAGCCGATAGCGAAACGTCCAAGTTCACCACGCTCGTCGGGCTGCAAATACTCGAGCGCGAAGCCGATTACAAAGCCGATCAGCCGTCGCCGTCCGGGCTATTTGTCTACCAATTCGAAACCCTCTGCCGGAACCGACTGGGCTACGATTACGGTCTCGACGCCATCGGCGGCGATCCGTTTTACGACGGCGAATGGAAGAAGTTCGCCGAGCTGGTCCGCCGGCAGATCGGCATCATCGACTTCGCCGAACTGGTTTACTTGCGGTCGGATTTCTACCTCTCCGACCGCCGCCGGCTCGAACCCGGCTACGAACCATCGCTGCCCCCTCTCTTCGCCGAGCGCGAGGGGAAGATCGCCAAGGCGAGCCTAGGGCGCGATCCGCTCTTCCTGTTCGCAGCCTTGCAGCGCCAGTTGAATTACCCGGAGGTGCCCCGGGCCAGACCCCGCGAGGACATCGCCTCAAAGTTCGACCAGTACGAAATCAAGTTCCGCGAGATGGAAGCCCGGATCCGCATGCTCGAAGCCGAATCCCGTGGCACCTTCGATCCGACCCAATTCGGCAAACCCGAGATGTTCAAGGACATGCCGGACGTGGAGTAAGTACTTTTACCGCGTTGAACGGCGATCAGAAAGATTTTTTGAACCGCGGAGACGCGGAGACGCGGGGGAAACAATAAGGAATCAAAACAGGGTGGGGCTTAGGGCCAAGCGAAAGACCCACCCTGTTTCGAGTTGTGTCTGCTGCCTCCCTCCGCGTCTCCGCTCCTCCGCGGTTCAAAATGTTTTCATCCGGTCATGTCTACAGAACAACGACCCAAGGGTGATTTCGGTTGTACCCGCGCCGTTGTTCTGAGAAGATTCACTTCCCACCGACGGCGAGACTCCGCATGACCCCTTCGACCCGCTTCGTCTGCCTGATTCCCGCGTTGGTTATCGGTGCGTTCGCTCTCACGGGTGCTGATCCGGCGCCTCAACCTCCGGTCGGAACCAAAGACGAGTTCCCCGGTACCGTCCGGCCGATCCTCACCAAATATTGCTTCGGGTGCCATTCGACCCAAGCGAAAAAGGGGAGCCTCGATCTCGAACGGTTTGCGACCGTCGATTCGGTGCGGAAAGAGACCAAACCGTGGCAGCAGATCATCGAACAGATCGAAGCCGGGGAGATGCCACCGAAGGAGAAACCGCAACCGAGCGCTGCCGAACGCGAGCAATTGCTCAGTTGGATTCGCGGCTTTTTGGAGACGGAAGCCAAAGCCCGTGCCGGCGACCCCGGCCACGTTCCACTGCGGCGACTGAGCAACGCCGAGTACAATTACACGATCCGCGACCTCACCGGAATCGACCTGCAATCGACGCGCGAATTCCCCGCCGACGGGGCCGCCGGCGAAGGTTTCACCAACGCGGCGGAAGCCCTCTCGGACATTTCCCCCGCCCTGCTCACCAAGTACATCAACGCGGCCAAAGAGATCGCCGAACACGCCGTGTTGACGCCCGAGGGCTTTCGATTCTCAGCCGGGAAAACCCGGCGCGATTGGACGGATGAAAGCATTGCCCGACTGCGGAAGTTTTACTCGGACTATCCTGCGGACGGTCGGTTGTCGGTGGCCCCGTACTCCGTGACCTTGACGAATCAAACGCCCGAAAGCGTTGCCCTTCTGAAGCAGCTCTACGGAGCCAATCCTACCGATGGTCGCAAATCGATGGCAACCTATCTCCTCGCCACCGTGCGTCACCGCGAAGCCATTTTGAGTGGGAAGACCACCATCGCCGAGGTGGCGGTCCGAGAGTTCTTGAACGCGAAGTACCTCGGCATCCTCTGGCAGACGCTGACCGATTCCAACCCGTCGCATCCGCTCGATGGCATCCGGGCAAGCTGGAAACGAGCCGAGGTCAAAGATGTCGGCACACTGGCCGCCGACATTGCCGCGTGGCAGGCCGCACTCTGGAAAGTAGTACCGATCGGCAGCTATCGTCACGGCGACTCCGCCCGGCAGACGGTCAACGATCCCGTCGCCGCCGATGTGCGAACGGTGCGCTTTGGAATCAAACCGGCACCGGGGCAGAGCGAAGTCGTGCTGAAACTTCACGCACACGAGCTGATTCCCAATCGCGATGTCGGCCGGGTGATCTGGCAACGTCCGCGCTTCGAGGAAACTGGGAAGCCAACGCTGCTGCTGAAGGAATACGCCACGTTCGGCCCCGCCTTCGAAATCGACTACGCCGCCGTCTTCGCCGAAAGCACCAAGTACCTTGCGGCCGTGCGGGATCGCAAACCAAAGGACGATCTCGATGCGGCGTTGCTCCAACGCTGGATCGACGTCGTCGGTTTGAAAAAGGGCACCAACGAACCCGAGTCCATCGGACGGGTTATTCCGTTGGTGAAACTCGAACGGCTCGACGAGAAAGTGCCCATAGACGACGCCCAGCCCGCCATCAACGGCTGGCGTAAGAAAGGCACCGACCTGCCTGTCGTGATTACGAATTCCTCGGACAAACTCGAACGGACTCCCGGCACCGTTCCGGCCCATGGAGTCGCCGTTCACCCGATGCCCAAAGAGTTCGTCGGCGTCGTTTGGAACAGTCCCATCACCGGCATCGTCCGCATTGAAGCCCGGTTTCAGCACGCCCACCCCGCCTGCGGAAACGGGGTCGCTTGGTGGATCGAGCACCGTCGGGGCGACCGCGCCGCGATCTTCGCCGAAGGCGAACTCGCTCTCGGGAAAGGGGCCAAATCTCCCGTGCAAATCCTGAAGCTGGAAAAGGGGGACTCGATTCTGCTCGCCGTCGATGCGAAGAATGCCGACCACGTGTGCGACCTCACCGAGATCGCGTTAACGTTGACGGAGACGGAGAAGCCCGGCCGAATTTGGAACTTATCTGCCGACGTTGCGGACAGCATCCACGCGGGCAATCCGCACGCCGACCAGCATGGCAACCAGGAGACATGGAGCTTCGTCCGGGGGCCATCCGGCACTCAAGGGAAGGCTCTGGCCGTCATCCCAGCCGATTCGGTTTTAGGACGTTGGCGGGAAGCGGTGGCCAACCCCAATCGACAAGCCGAAGCCACCAAACTCGGCGAACAAGTG